>JARRMH010000022.1:0-22806 GCA_037386205.1 Woeseiaceae bacterium
TCCAGTTCGCCCAGCTGACGCCGTGTTCGTCAAAAATCGCCCGCATGTCGCGGTACCACCTCAGGCGGTCGTCACGGGGTGCCCTGTCGAACACGCCGTACTCGCCGCAGTAGAGCGGCAGGCCGAGCTGCCTTGCCACCCGCAGAGGCTTCGCCATCATTTCGACGAGTACTTCCCTGTTGAACTCCTTGCCCACGTAGCCCGCGACGGCTTCCTTCTGGTCGTCCGGCAGCGATTCGAAATCCGCTTCGGTCAGGATGATCCCCGGGTAGTGGACGGGTCCCGCGTAGCCGTCGAGAAAGGTCCAGCCGGTGTCATAGTGGGTCAGCAGGAACGGCTCGTAGAAGTGATAACTCAAGATGACGTTGCGGTCGTCGGGGACTCGCAACTGGTCGAACGTGTCCACCGACTGCCAGCGATTCGAGCCGATCACGATGGTGCGGTCCGGTTCGAGCTCCCGGACCGCGGCGAACACCTTGGCGAGCAGCTGGTTCCAGTCTTCGGGGTCGTCGGCTACAGGCTCGTTCATCAGTTCGTAAGCGACGCTGTCGTTCGGGAATTCGTGCAAAGCAGACGAAAGATCCTGCCACAGCGCGATGAATCTTTGCTGCGCGCCAAGGTCGGTCCAGAGCGGCTTGTCGGCGGCGTTAAAGTGGTGTGACCTCAGTATATGCAGGTCGATCAGGATCCTGAGGTCGTGCGCCAGGCTCCAGCGCACCGCATCCAGCATGATCGCGAAGGCCTCGTCATCACGGTTGCCGTCCTCGTCCCACATATGCTCCTCGTCGATGGGCAGGCGCACGTGATCGAAGCCGAGCCTGGCGATGTACGCGATGTCGTCTGCCGTGATAAAGCGGCGTCGCTCCTCGCCGCGGCGGGTCGTCTGCGACAGCCAGTGCGCGAGGTTCGTGCCCTTTCCGAGTACCAGTGGAGAACCGTCGCCGCCCCGGTCTATCTCGATATCGTCGATCCACAGGTAGCTGTCGTGCGCCGGTCCCCAGTCGGGCGTATTGCCACCGTGGAACGTGGACACGTAGAACGTATCGATCCTGCTGTCGTCGCTCACGAAGCGCAGGCCGTCGAGGCTCAGCGCCTCGCTGCCGTTTACCCATACCCGGACTTTGCCGTCCGCTTTACCGGGCGAGTTGATCTTCACGCGCTGCACGAGGCGGATCCATTCGCCGCGCGGGAACATGTATGGCTCGCCGGCCGGTGTCTGTAGCGCGAAATCCTCGCCCCACTTGCCTGGCTTGTCCATGTGATAGAGGTACAGGACAGCGGCGCCGTTCTTGCGCCACATGTAGCGCGCCGTGAAACCGTTGCTGCCGTCGCAGACTGCGCCGCCGGAGCAGAGGTCCCCCTGAGCAAGCCCTGGCAGCTTGCCGCCCTGCTGCGTACTGCCCCAGCTGAAATCCGGATCGAACTTCAGCCAGTAGGAGAGCGTGTACTCATCGGCGGGCTCGAGCCGGATTGCCGCCTGGTAGCCGCCCTCCGAGGGTCCGACCGATCCGGCGGGGAACGACACCCGGAGCGATCGCCGTCCGCTGTGTGCCACCGAATTGTCGATCGCACCGCGTGCGGTGCCGCCAACGAAGCCGACATCCGCCACGCCATATCCCTGCCAGTCGGCCGCGGTGAACAAGCTCGTACTACCCTGGCTTTCGAAATCAATGCTGTACTGGGCGAGCGACAGGGCGGGCCAGCACAGGAGAATGGAGGCCGCCTGCAGGATGCCGCGTCGCATCGTCGAAGTGAATTGGGGCATGTGGACATGATACCGAATATCAGTCCGCTGGTTTCACCGGCCACGAGAATTCGCGTTACAATCGTCTGCGCCGCGAACGGCTTCCGTTCGGTCATGCGGCCCCATCCATCTCGAGTAAATACGATTTGAGAACAGTGAAACTCCATTCTTCGTGTGTGCCACCGATCACCATGGCCTGGCTGTTGTTCGTCGCCTTGCTCGCGGTTAATCCGGCAGCCTCCGCGCAGGACGAAGAGGCTTCATCCGGGGAAGCGGAGGTGCAGCCCGAGGAGGCAGAGAGGCCGCCCCTTACCGAGATCTTCGAAGTCAGGGACGATCTGCAGGAGTTTCAGCTCTCGGTCGGCGCACTGGATACCGAGGCGGTCATCGAGGCGCTCGCCGAGCGTGCCGACGATCTGCCTGAGCGGCTCGAGAGACTCAAGCAGATTGCGGAGTCGGGAAGTTTCGAGGACATGACCTACGAGGCGCTGATCGATCTCCAGACAGCCGTTCGGGAGGGTGTCGACGAGCTGGAAAGGCTGTTCGCGGAGCTCAGCGACAGATCAGACCGGCGGGACGATCAGCTCGACGCGCTGGCCGAACTGCGGGCGCAATGGCAGGAGGTCGTCCAGATCGCACAAGAACGCGAAGCGCCTCCGTCCGTCATGGAGATGGTCGCGGCGACCGAGCCGCAACTCGATGCCCTGGAGGACGATCTCAGGGCCGACCGCGATACGGCGCTGTCGGTGCTAATCAGGATGGAGTCCTTCAAGCAGATTGCGGTGCGTTTCCAGAATGAGGTCAGGCTGAGGCAGAAGGCCCTCGAGGTCGAGGAGCAGACCGCTTCCGATGCGCCGATCTGGGACCGCAGGGTCTGGGAGCAGTCGTTTGGCGGCGAAGAAAGAGGCGGCGAACTTGGTCGCTACTGGAGATCGCTCGTGGTCTACCTCGAGGAATACGGTATGCGCCTGCTGCTGATGTTCGCAGGCGCGTTTGCTGTCGTCTACTGGGCCCTGCGTGCCACGGGCGAGAAAGTTGCCGAACACATGAAACAGGACTCGGTCAGCCTCAAGGCCGCGGCCGTTTTCGAGAACCGCGTATCGGCGTCGATCCTCGCGGCCCTGATGGTGTGTTACTGGCTGGCGCCGCCGGGCCCCGCTGTGTTCTCTCACCTGCTGGCCGCGCTGATGCCGATACCGGCAGCCGTCCTGGCGCTGACGATATTTGCCGGGCCCATACGTGTCTCGGTGATCACGCTGGCCGTTGTCCTGGTGCTCGTGCAGGGGCAGGTCCTGCTCGAAACGATGCCGGGCATGCAACAGATCGTCGTGGCCCTCCAGGCGTTGGCTTTGATCGGGGCCTTCCTGTATGACCTCGTGCACGACAACTGGGAAAGGGCATTTCCGCGGGTCCGGCCCCGGCGCCTGCGTTGGCTGGTGCGTTTGTCGTGTCTCCTGTTCGTCGTCATCCTGGTGATGGCGCTAGCCGGTTATATCGGCTTTGCATCGACCCTGCGCGATGTCGTTTTCGGTGGTCTCGGCCTCGGGCTGGTGTTCGTCTCGGCATCGTATGTACTGACGGGGCTGATGCTCGCTCTCTTGTGGATGCCGCCATTGAGGGATATCGCACTGGTTCGCCAGGAGCGCTGGACCATCGCGAACAACCTCCGTAAGGGAGTCAGGGCCGTGGCTTTCATCGGGTGGCTGGTGGCCACGTTGACGATCAGCGGCTTCTTCGGCCGCATACTCGATGCAATCGGCACGGTGTTTGCGACGGAATGGGAAATCGGGGCCGTCACGCTGAACGTGTCGGCATTGATCTACGGTGCCCTGATTTTCATTACGACACTGATCATCAGCCGTTTTGTGCGGTTCCTGCTCGAGACGCCGGTCGACAGCAAGTACTCGTTCAGCGTCGGTGCAGCGTTTGCGATCTCCAAGCTGCTGCGCTACGCGATTATTGTTATTGGGTTCCTGTTTGCGATCGTCGTGATGGGTTTCGACCTCACCAGCGTGACCGTACTGGCTGGCGCACTCGGCGTCGGACTCGGCTTCGGACTGCAAAGCATATTCAACAATTTCTTCTCGGGGCTGATCCTGCTGGTGGAGCAGCCGATCAAGATCAACGACGTTACGAAAGTCGGTGACCTGATGGGGACCGTGAAGAAAGTCGGTATCCGCGCGACGCAGATCGAGACTTTCGACGGCGCAGAAGTCATCGTGCCCAACGCGGATCTCATCTCCAAGACTGTTCTGAACTGGACCAAGTCGAATCGCCGGCGTCGCGTCGAGATCGACGTCGGGGTCGCCTACGGAACCGATCCCGACGAGGTGATCCGGATTCTGGAGGCCGCCGCCGCCGAGGACGAGAACGTCGGCGACGACCCGGCGTCCTTCGCCGTTTTCACGGGATTCGGGGAAAGTTCACTCAATTTCCGGCTCTATGCCTGGCTGGCCGATCTCTCCGAACTGCCGGTCAAGGCCAGCAGGGTTCGCCAGAGCATTCTCGCCAAGCTGAAGGAAGCATCCATCACGGTGCCGTTCCCGCAACGCGACGTACGCGTCTCCCTGTCCAGCCCGGGCAATGTGCTGCCGACGCCGGGGGCAAACGACGCCGAGCCGGCGCCATCAGACTGAGGCGCGGTACTGTTTCGCGCCGTCCGCTGTTGTATCCTTGCCCGCTGTTGATCACGTAATCCCGCGGGGCTAGAGATGGCCGGATCCAGTCTGCTGATGCTGCTCGACGATATCGCGACACTGCTCGACGATGTCGCGGTCCTGAGCAAGGTGGCGGCAAAAAAGACGGCCGGGGTTCTCGGCGACGATCTTGCGCTCAATGCCCAACAGGTTACCGGCGTGCGCGCCAAGCGCGAGTTGCCCGTCGTCTGGGCCGTGTTCAAGGGCTCCGCGCTCAACAAGCTGATCATGGTGCCGGCAGCGCTTTTCCTGAGCGCGGTGTTTCCCTGGGTCATCACGCCGCTCCTGATGCTGGGCGGGGCGTTCCTGTGCTACGAGGGTTTCGAAAAGGTCGCGCACCGATTGCTGCATCCGCCCGCCGAGGACAAAGAAAAACACGAACAGCGCCTCAAGGCCGTGGCCGACGGCACGGTGGACATGGTGCAGTTCGAGAAGCAGCGCATCCGTGGTGCTATCCGTACCGATGCGATCCTGTCTGCCGAAATCATTGTCATCGTGCTGGGGACCGTGCAGGATGCGCCGCTCGCCGTCCGCATCACGACCCTGTCGTTGATTGCCGCGGTCATCACGATCGGCGTGTATGGACTCGTCGCTGCGATCGTCAAGCTCGACGACGTCGGCATGTACCTCATAGATAGTGCTGACGAGTCGCGCCATGCCCGGCTGCGACGGCGCAGCGGAGAAATGATCCTGCGTTTCGCGCCGGTGATGATGAAGGCCCTGTCGGTGCTCGGCACCGCGGCGATGTTCCTCGTCGGCGGCGGGATCCTCGTGCACAGTGTGCCGCTGCTTGCCAACTGGTTGCACGATATTGAGCACGTTGCGCACCAGTTACCGGTTGCGGCCAACCTGTTCTCCAGCCTGGCCGGAATACTCTACAACTTTGTCGCCGGAATCATCGCCGGTGGCCTGCTGGTTGGCGCTCACCAGTTGATCAAGCGGCTTCGTCCCGGCAAGGCGGAAGAGGCCCACCACTAGGATGCCGTCCGGCTGCTAGCCGGGTTCGACCACCCAATCGGGCTCCTCGAACTCGCCGATAACGCGGACGTCGACGAATTCAGCCTGTTCCCGGATGATGGCCTCCACTTCAGCCGACGGCGTGGCTTCCATCGCATCGCGCGCCGCCTTGCTGTCCCAGCTCGCGATAGCGAGCAGGGTCGAGTCGTCGCCGATCCTGCGATGCAACCGCGTGCCGCGCGCGCCGGGCGCCTGCTGGATGAGTTCACTCGCGCGTACCCAGGCATCGGCGTAGGCCTCGGCCGTATGCCCGGGCTGCACGTGCACCTCGAAAACGAAGATCACGGGTACTCGCGCCCGGTCTCCATGTCCCGCACGACCCGGCCGAACGGCAGGAGCGCCAGCGGCAACAGCTTGATGTGCTGCATGGCGAGCGGAATGCCGACGATCGTCACTGCAAAGAATGCGGCGAGGAGCAGGTGCATGACCGCGAGTTCGAGTCCGGGCAGGATGATCCAGATGATGTTCATGACCAGGGCGAGCGGGCCGCCGGGCGGTTCGGTCTCACGGACCTCGCGGCCGAACGGCGCGAGGACGCCACCCGCAAGTTTGAAGCACTGGATACCGAAGGGAATGCCGATAATCGTCAGGCACAGCACGATGCCGCCGAGGACATAGCCGAGAAAGATGACGAATCCGCCGAAAACGAAGAACAGGATGTTGCCGAGAAGGTTCATAGCAACCGCATTCTAGGACATTCCGCACTCTGCTACAGTTTCATCATGAACACGCCTTTCGACCGTTACCATCGGCAGGCCCTGCTGAACGATATCGGTACAGCCGGACAGTCGCGTATGCGGGACTCAACCGTGCTGCTGCTCGGCTGCGGCGCGCTCGGCAGTGTCGCAGCCGACCTCCTGTCGCGCGCCGGCGTCGGGCACCTCGTCATCGTCGATCGCGACATCGTCGAGGAGACCAACCTGCAGCGGCAACTCCTGTTCGACGAGCAGGACGTCGCCGAGGGGCTGCCAAAGGCCGAGGCGGCCCGGCGCCGGATCGGCGAGATCAACTCGCAGGTCCGTGTGACGGCGATTGTCGACGATATCAATCGCACCAACATCGCGCGCTTTGCCGAAGGGGTCGACCTGCTGCTCGACGGGCTCGACAATCTCGAGACCCGCTACCTGGCGAACGACCTTGCGGTCAGGCAGGGGCTCCCGTATGTCTATGGCGCGGCGGTCGGGACGACCGGCATGGCATTTCCGGTGCTGCCCCATCACGACAACGCCGTGGCATGGAGCACACCGGGAGGCATGGACTACGCGACGCCCTGCTTCCGCTGCGTGTTCGAGGAACCACCGCCACCGGGAACCTCGCCGACCTGCGACACGGTCGGCGTGCTCGGCTCGCTCATTACGATGATCGTGAGCTTTCAGGTGACCGAGGCCGTCAAGATCCTGACCGGGAACTACGACCGGGTGTGCCGCAAGCTGCTGCACGTCGACGTCTGGACCAACGAGATGTATCAGCTCGACATCGAGACCGCCTACGAGAAAGGCGCGTGTCCGTGCTGCAAGGGCAGGCGCTTCGACTATCTCGACGGCACGGCCGGCTCGAGCGCCGCCGTGCTCTGCGGACGCGACGCCGTGCAGCTTCGTCCGCGGCAGGATGCAGGACCGGTCGACCTCCGCGCGCTGGCCGGGCGCCTCGAAGGGCACGGCAACGTTGAGGTCAACGAGTTCCTGCTTCGGGCGCATATCACGGACGGCAACAAACCCTATGAGATCACGTTGTTTCCCAACGGCCGGGCGATTATCAAGGGAACGCACGAATCGGACACCGCTCGTGGTATATATTCGAAGTACGTAGGGACCTGATTCCCGAGCGACAAAAAGCAACACGGGGAGATCGCCATGACCGCAATTCGCGTGCTCGTCGGCACCCGCAAGGGCGCCTTCATCCTCAGCTCCGACGCCGAGCGCAAGGACTGGACAGTGGGCGGACCGCTGTTCGCGGGCTGGGAGATCTACCATATGAAGGGGTCGCCCGTGGATCCGGACCGCATCTTCGCGTCCCAGACCTCGAGCTGGTTCGGGCAGGTCATCCAGCGTTCCGATGACGGCGGCAAGACCTGGATCCAGCCGGGCTCGCCGGGTGGCAAGCTCGAACCCTCACCGGACGGTATGCCGCAGGGTGAGAGCAACAAGTTCGCCTACGATACCTCCGAGGAGACTGGCAGGCCGCTGACGACGCACCAGTGGTATGACGGCACGAAGCACCCATGGGAATTTGCCCGGGTGTGGCATCTTGAACCGTCGCTCGATGACGCTGATACCTGCTTTGCAGGCGTCGAGGACGCGGCCCTGTTCAAGACGACCGATGGCGGTGCATCGTGGCACGAGCTCGCGGCATTGCGCGGCCACGAGTCGGGGGCCAACTGGGCCCCGGGCGCCGGCGGAATGTGCCTGCATACGATCGTGCTCGACCCGGTCAACAAGGGCCGCATCTTCTGCGCCATCTCGGCCGCGGGCACGTTTCGCTCCGACGACGACGGCGCATCCTGGCAGCCGATCAATCACGGACTGCATTCGCAGTACATCCCCGATCCGACCGCCGAAGTCGGACACTGCGTGCATAACGTCGCGATTCACCCGACAAATCCGAACACGCTGTTCATGCAGAAGCACTGGGACGTCATGCGCAGCGACGACGGCGGCGAGTCGTGGCGCGAAGTCAGCGGCAACCTGCCGAGCGACTTCGGGTTTCCGATCATCGTGCACCCGCACGAGGCCGAGACGATCTACGTCGTGCCGATCGAGAGCGACTCGCTGCATTATCCGCCCGAGGGGAAACTGCGCGTCTACCGTAGCCGCACCGGCGGCGAAGAATGGGAAGCCCTGACAAACGGGCTGCCGCAGGAGCATTGCTACGTAAACGTCCTGCGCGACGCGATGGCCGTCGATACGGCCGACCCCGGGGGTGTGTATTTCGGTACCACCGGCGGCCAGGTGTATGCCTCGCCGGACGGCGGCGATACCTGGCACGCGATCGTGCGCGTCCTCCCGGCCGTCCTGTCCGTCGAGACCCAGACGCTCGCATGATCAGGGTCGCGTTGCCGTTTCACCTGCAGACGCTGGCGGGTTGCGATCCAGAGATCGAACTCGAGGTCCATGGCTGCGTCACGCAACGATCGGTCCTCGATGCACTCGAGGCACGCTTCCCGATGTTGCGCGGACTGGTGCGGGCGCACGACACGCAGGAACGTCGGCCACGCGTACGTTTTTACGCCGACGGCAGGGACATTACTTTCGATCCCGCCGACAATGAACTGCCCGCAACGGTCGCCCGCGGTGAGAAGCCGTTCATGATCGTCGGCGCGATCTCGGGTGGCTGATGCGGAATTAACCCGACAGGAGAGGAGCGACAATGGCAACCACACTCAAGATTTCGGGCATGAAATGCGGCGGCTGCGTCAGCAGCGTCAAGGAAGCGCTCGAGGCCGTGGCCGGCGTCGAGTCGGCCGACGTCAGCCTCGAACAGGCGCAAGCCGTGGTGAGCGGCGATGCTGATCGCGATGCGCTCATCCGCTCGGTCGAGCAGGCGGGATTCGGCGCCAGCGCCGCGTAGCACAGTTGCGGTTCAGGTGCGGTTGAAAAAGTTGCACTTGAGTTTGCGCTCAGGGTTGGCAAGCTTTGGGGCAACATGAAGAAACACTGGACAAGCTATCGTTCGCCGGGCTGCTTCGATGAACTGATCACGGAGAACGGCGCGCCGCGCACCGCCGTGCGGCGTCTCGTGACGCATTTCAGCAAGATGTCGCCCGAAGAGATGGAGGCGCGCAAGGAAGCGGCCGAACTCGCCATCCGCGAGATGGGTATTTCCTTCACGGTCTATTCGCAGGGCAGCAATATCGATCGTGCCTGGCCGTTCGACATCATCCCGCGCGTGATCCGGGGCAGGGACTGGCGCGTTGTCAGCGCCGGCCTGAAGCAGCGGGGCAAAGCGCTCAACGCCTTCATCAACGATATCTACAACAAGCAGAGCATCCTCGCGGACGGCATCATTCCCGCGGAAACCGTGCTTGATTCCAGCAACTATCTCGAGGCCTGCCGCGGTATACGGCCGAAATTCGGTGTCTGGGCCCATGTTTGCGGCACCGATCTCGTGCGTGACCTGGACGGCAAGTTCTATGTGCTCGAGGATAACCTGCGTGTGCCCTCGGGCGTCTCTTACATGCTCGAGAACCGCGAGGTGACCAAGCGGGTGCTGCCCGAGCTCTTTCACCGTTACAGTATCCGTCCCGTTGACGACTACCCGCTGCGCCTCTATCAGACGCTCGCCTCGCTGTCGCCACGCGAGCGCAAGCGTCCCTGCATCGTCGTGCTGACGCCCGGCATCTACAACTCGGCGTATTTCGAGCATTCGTTTCTTGCCGAGGGCATGGGAGCGACGCTGGTTGAGGGCAACGACCTGATCGTCAAGGACGACATCGTGTTCATGCGCACGGTAGACGGTTCCATGCGGGTCGACGTGATCTACCGGCGCATCGACGACACGTTCCTCGACCCCGAGGTGTTCCGCCCGGACTCGGCACTCGGCGTCCCGGGCATCATGGGGGCGTGGAAGGCAGGCAACGTGGCCATTGCCAACGCCCCCGGCAGTGGCGTTGCCGACGACAAGGTCATTTACGCGTACGTCGAGAAGATGATCGAGTACTACCTCGGCGAGAAGCCGCTCATCCGCAGCGTCAAGACCTACCTCTGTCACGACGAGAAGGATCGGGAGTATGTGCTCAATAACCTGCCCGATCTCGTCGTCAAACCGGCAAACGAATCGGGCGGTTACGGCATGATGGTCGGCCCGCACGCGAGCCGGGCCATGCACCGCCAGTTCGCGAAGCTGATCGAAGACAATCCCCGTAACTACATCGCGCAGCCGACGCTGTCGCTGTCGACGGCGCCAACCTACTGCGACGGCGCTATTGCGCCCCGGCACCTCGACCTGCGGCCGTTTATCCTGCAGGGGCGGGATTCCTGGGTCACGCCGGGCGGCCTGACGCGCGTGGCCATGCGAGAGGGCTCCCTGGTCGTCAACTCGTCCCAGGGCGGCGGCAGCAAGGACACGTGGATCATGGAGCGGAGGAAGAAGCGATGACCATGCTCAGCAGCGTCGCCGAACGCCTCTACTGGACCGCACGCTACCTCGAGCGGGCCGAATCCACCGCGCGGCTCGTCAATGCCTATACGCAGTTCGTGCTCGATATTCCCGTCGGTTTCGAACCGGGCTGGAACAGCCTGATTCGTACGATCGATGGCGAGGAAACGTTCGAGAAGCATTACCGGAAATACACGGAACGCAACGTGGTCAAATTTCTGATCGCCGACACCGACAACGCCGGCTCGGTTCGTTACTCGATCAGGGCGGCGCGCGAGAACGTGCGCACCACGCGCGACTGCCTCCCCGAGTCCTGGTGGGAGCTCGTGAACGAGCTCCATCTCTTTGTAGGCGACCATGCCGAGGCGTCGATCGCCCGCAGGAATCGATTCGAGTTTCTCGAACGCATCGCCGCGCGCATGCAGCAGCTGCGCGGCATCGTGCATTCGAGCATGCCGCGTGACCAGGCCTATCGATTCATGCGCATCGGCAGCCTGATCGAGTGCGCCGACATGACCAGCCGTTTCGTCGACGTAGCCGCGGCGACGACGTTGCAGGTCGAGGAAACAAATGCACCGGCCGTCGAGTGGCTCTGGGCCAACCTGTTGCGTTCGCTTTCGGCCCTGAGTGCCTACCGGCGGGAAACCGGGCCCGTGACCGAAACGAACGAGATCGTCGATTTCATTTTTTCGAGCAAGTCGTTCGCCCGCTCGCTGCATTTCTGCCTGAACAGCATCGAGGAAGAGACGGAGGGGCTGAGCAACCCCAGGCACGTCTGGCACCTCGTCCGCAAGACGCGTTCCGCAATCCTCGGTTTCGACGCCGAGAACAGCAGTCTCGAGGACCTGCGCAAGTGTATCGATGATTTCCAGCTCAAGCTGGGCAAGCTCAACAACGAGATATACAAGAGCTGGTTCCTGCGATGAACCGTTTCCATTGCCGTTGCGGCCAGCCGATATTTTTTGACAGCACCGGCTGTGTCAGCTGCGGTGCCGTGCTCGGTTTCGACAAGGAAACTCAGCAGCTGCTGCCGCTTGATTTCGAGTCTGACGGAACCCTGGTTACCGACACCGGTCAGCGTTTCCGGCTGTGTCGCAACGGCACCGAACTCAATGCCTGCAACTGGCTTATCCCGTCACCATCGCAGGAGTCCTATTGCTGGGCGTGCCGATTCAACCGGACGATCCCCGATCAGAGTCGGCCGCGTAACAATGAACGGTTGCGTCGTTTCGAGTCCGCAAAAAAGCGTCTCTTCTACACGCTAATACGGCTGGGGTTGCCGCTCACGAATGGCTTCGACGATCCGGAGGATGGACTGCTGCTCGACTTCATCGAGGATCAGCGCAGCGATCCCGAACGTTTCCCCGAAAGCTTCGTACAGACCGGCTTTCACGGTGGCGTTATCACGATCAATACGCTGGAAGCCGATGATGATGCACGGGAAACCGTCCGCATCCAGCTGAACGAGTTATATCGCACCTTGCTGGGCCATCTGCGGCACGAATCGGGCCATTTCTACTGGTCTATTCTGGACCCCAATGAAGGAATGTCCGGCCGGTTCCGTACCGTGTTCGGCGACCCGGACCAGGACTATGGTGAAGCGCTCGCCCGCTACTACGAAAACTGTTGATCTACGATGCGCTGGAGACAGCGGCGTCTCACGGGATGGTCGCGACCGCGCCCGATTACCTCGGCATCGAGGAACGCGTCGCCGAATGGCGGCTGTTGAGCGTGGCGCTGAACGAACTGAACCGCAGCAGCGGCCTGCGCGATGCCTATCCGTTCGTGTTAAATGACCGGGTCGCGGCCAAGTTTCGGTTCATTCACGAGATCGTCAGCCTTCTTGGTCGGCGTACTCGAGCGTCGGCAGGTTGCTGAAGGCGACACGGATGTTCTCGTCCCAGCTTTCCCGGAGGCGCAGCAGGTAATCGTCGTTTTCCTCGAACAGGCGGTAATAGGCCGGCTGCGTGAAGTCGTCCCTGCGCAGAAACAGTAATTCGATGGGCGGGCCCACCGTTGCATTGCTGCGCATGGTCGAATCCATCGACACGAGCGCGCAGCGCATGGCGATCTCCACCGGCGTGTCGCGTTTGACGATGCGATCGATAATCGGCTTGCCGTACTTGATCTCACCGCTCTGCAGGAACGGATGCCGCTTCGATGCCCGGATGTGATTGCCTTCCGCGTAGACGAGGTAGAGTTCCGGGTTCTCGCCCTTGATCTGGCCGCCGACGAGGAACGTCGCCTCGGCATTGAAGCCCGCTTCCTCGCCGCCGCCGGGCGCGTACTTTCTCTGGATCTTGACGCTCAGTTCGCCGATGTAGTCGGCGATGGTCTCGATGTCTTCGGCATTGAAGATGGTCAACGACTTGTCGCCCTTGAGATCGCGTTCGATCGCGGCCGTCACGGCCTGCGTCGTGCCGAGATTGCCGGCCGTGAGAATGGCGACCTGGCGGTTGTCGCGGAACGAGAAGCGATGGAGCTTGCTGTAGACGCTCACCCGGTCCGGGCCCGCATTGGTCCGGGAGTCCGAACAGAATACGATGCCCGCGTCGAGATGCATGGCGAGGCAGTAGGTCATAGCGCGAAGTGTCACGCACAAGCGGCGGACTTGGCAAGCGGCATCAGCCGGACTGGCGGGTGATCCGCGCTGGCTGGAGTTGCGCCGTAAGGCGGGACTCGATCCTGAAAGGCTGGCCGGGATTCGCTTGCAGTTACCTGATTGATATGTCCTAGTCGGGATGGCTGAGATTCGCCGGCTGCGCCGCGATCTCGGCCGCTTTCGCCACGTCGATTGCAAACTCCTCGCGAAACGCATCGGCGAACTCGCGCACGGTGTCGAAGCCCCGCTTGCGCATCGTGTGCGCGACGTCGATCGGGTCGCCGATAATGGCCACGAGCGGCCCGTCCTTGAAGCGCCGGTGAAAGCCGGCGAGCGCGACGGGCACGACGCGCCGCCCGGCGTCGATCGCGAGGCGAAACGCACCCGTATGGAAACGGGCAGGGGACAGTTCGGCGGGCTGGCTCTGCCCCTCCGGGCAAATCACGAGATTAAGGCCCTCGGCCAGTGCGGCCTTGCCCTCGCGCGTAAAAGCCTCGCTCGCCTCGCGCCGCAAGGCAGCGAATGCCTCGTCATCGACATTCTCGAGGCCGGACTCGACGGTCGGCACCGTGATGTGCCCGAGCCGTCGGTAGAACAGGTTGTGCCCGAATTCCGCATCGGGACTTTCACGTACGACACGTATCGCGCTCTGCTCGTACTTGCGCCAGACGATGCAGCTGACGAACGCGGTATCGAACGAGAAATGGTAGTGGTTGGGCAGTTCGTAATACTCGGGGCACGCGAGGTGATTCAGGATGAAGACATTGCCGCTCGAGGCCGGCAGTTTTTCCTCGCCGAAGACGCGGCAGTCGAGAAACGAGAACGCATGATCGACGGCACGGTCGCAGACTTTCCTTACATAAGACGGTTTTGCCGTCTCGTCGCTCGAGATGACCTGTTCCACGGTCTGGAGAATCTCGTGGTAGAACGCGTTCTCCGCGGCCAGGTCACTGATCAGGTCGTTGCAGCGACCGGCCAGGATGCGCTCGTGATAACGACCCGTTGCGGCAACCTTCTTCAGCACCGCGAACGCATTGCTGATCGTCAGGCGATGCCGCAACAGGTGTGGCACCTTGTAAAGATCCGACGTGACCGGCAGGCGGGCGCGGGCACTCGCTACGGTGTTGGCGACGACGTTGGCTTCGGGGTCGTCGTGGCGGTCGTCGCGCTCGACCTGCACGGCGCCGATCAGGCCGGCGAGACGGGCGAGCAATCGCTGCTGGAACGACCGCCCGAACTCGGGGTCTGCGGCAATCATCGCGACAATCGCCTCGGTCGGCAGGCGATAGACCCAGCAGTGCGTTTCGGCGAACACGCTGGCTTCGGCAACGAAACCGCCGTTGCCGTCCGCCACGCCCGCGATCAGACCGTTGCGCTGATGGATACGTCGAAAGGGCAGCAGGCGTTCATCGTCGCCAGCCCGTTCGAAGAAGACGTTGCAACGCCCACTGGCGAGCAGCAACAGGCCATCGACGGGTTCGTCCTGGCGAACGATGCGTTCGCCGGGCTGCCATGACTCCAGGACGGCCGCGCCGGCGAGGTCGTCGACGACTTCCTCCTCGAACGATGAGAAGAACACCGAGCGCCTGAAGCAATTGTCGGCGCGACCGACCGTCGGCCTGCGTGCCGACCGCGAGTCGGCACTCGGCGGTTCGACGAGCAGGCTCGCGGCGGCGACGCGTTCCTGGCGCAGACCGGCAAGGTGGCGCTGCACGCTGCCGAGCACCAGCTGGAAGAAGCACACCGAGAGTTCCGGATCCGCATAGAACAGACCCGCCAGGCGCTCGTGCGGCCAGGCGAGCAACGCGAGATCGGTGCGGGCCGTTACGGTCGAGCCGTACCGTTGCGGCGCGAGGAAACCGCTCCACCCGAGTGCCGCATCCCGCCAGTCGACCGTGCCGTAATGCACCATCTCGGTGCGTGCTGCACTGGCGGTCGAGAGGATCGCGGTTCCCTGTTGCAAAAGAAACAATTCCTTCGCGGGATGGAACTGCTGGAATAGCGTTTCACCGGATGCTACCGTGCGCAATCCCGCAGATTCGAGCAACGGGATCAGACGAGTCGGGCCAAGGTCGCGCCAGAGAGGGAGTCGCGCCAGCCTGTCGAGAACCTCGTCTCGGTCGTGTGTCCCGTCGGCCATAATCTGAGAGTCCAAACCAGTAAGAATGGGGGCGACAATATGGAACTTGCCGCAATAGAAAGCTTTACACCGTTACGCAACGAACCCGATGATTTCGATGTATTCTGGAATACGACCTACGAAAGCATCCTCGAGATCGAGCCGAAGCCCGTGCTCGCACGTCAAAAGGCGCCTGCCGAAGGGCTAGTCTACGATCACTTGAGTTTCACGTCGCTCGGTGACGTGCGCGTATCCGGCTACCTGCTCCGGCACGATGTTGCTGAACCACGCCCGCTGATTATCCACAGCCACGGCTACAACTCACAATACGATGTCATGCTCAACTGGGCAAACAGCGGCTGTAATGTACTTGGCATCGACTTTCGCGGTTTCGGCCGGTCGGAACGGCTCAGTCTCGCACGCGGCGGTTACATACTGACCGGCATCGAGTCGCCGCAGACGAGTATCCTGCGTGGGGCGGCGATGGACCTTGCGCAGGCATTGCGCGCCAGTCGCGAAATTCTGGGCGCGCATATCGGCTCTGTAACCTTGTACGGATTCAGTTTCGGTGGCGCCATGGCGATGATTGCCGGCGCACTGGACAGTAAAGTCGATCTGCTCGTGACGGGACAGCCAACGCTTGGCTGGAACAGCGAGCGTCTGCGCCTCTCGACGGCCGGCTCCGCTGCCGAGCTGAATCGCCTCCTCGAAGAGAACCCGGCCCAGCGCGACAGGGTCATGCAGACGCTCAACTACTTCGACACGATGCATTTCGCGTCGCGTCTGGAGGTCCCGACACTAATCGGCATCGGGCTCGACGACGATGTCGTCCCGTCGCGCTCGGTGTTCGCGGTCACGAACCATGCGGGCACCGCGGATCTCGAACTGCGCATTTTGCCCGTGTCGCACTCCGACGATCCGCGCGAATCCCTGTGGGCCGAGTTCGACCAGGAATGGCTGCGCATGGCACGCGAAGGCGTGCCGGTCGATTTCGCCAGCAGCGGTCGCCGGCTGCGGTCGATCGAGGCCGCCGCCTGAGATCAGCGTTTGCGCTGTTGCGATAGCGCGTCGACGAAGCGCGTCCGCCAGGCCGTGATGTCGTTCTTCTTCAGGATGTCGATCATGCTCGCATAGCGCGCCTGGCGTTCCTCGAGGGACATGCTGATCGCAGTCGCGATACCGTCGGCGACGTTGTCGCGATCGTAGGGATTGACGATCACTGCATCGGTTAGCTCGCAGGACGCGCCCGCCAGGCTCGACAGAACCAGCATCCCCGGGTCGTCGGGGTCCTGGGCCGCGACGTACTCCTTGGCGACGAGGTTCATGCCGTCGCGAACCGGCGTTACGAGGCCGACGTCGGCGTTCCGGAAAAAGCCCATCAGCGGCTTGCGGTCGACGCCCTTGTTCAGGTAACGAATCGGCACCCAGTCGCTTTCGGCGAAGCGGCCATTGATGTGTCCGGACGTTTGCTCGAGTTCCATGCGTATTTCGTCGTAGGCGCGCACGCCGGTGCGTGTCGGCGGCGCGATCTGCATGAGCGTGACGTTGCGTTGCGCATTCGGGTAACGCTCGAGCAGGCGTTCGTAGGATCGCAGGCGTTGTTTCAGGCCCTTGCTGTAGTCCAGCCGATCGACACCAATGATCAGCTGCCTGTCGTCGAGGCTCTGGACCATGCGCTGCACGGTCTTGCTCGCCTGGGATTCGATGGCCAGTTTCTGGATTTCCTCGACATCGACGCCGATGGGAAATGCGTCGGCGATGATTTCGCCGCTGCCCGACTTGACCCGGTTGTCGCCGACGAATTTCGCGTCGACAATCGGTTCCTCAAGGCAGGTGCGGAAGGCCTTGAGATCGCGCGGCGTATGAAAGCCAAGCACGTCGTACGCTGTCAGCGCACGCAGCAGGAACTCATGACCCGGTATGGCACGGAATGCCTCGTAGCTCGGAAACGGCACGTGCAGGAAAAATCCGATCGGGTTATCGAGCCCGGCATTGCGCAACTCGGCGGCCAGCGGAATCAGGTGGTAGTCGTGTACCCAGATCATGTCGTTCGGCTTGACCAGGGGGGCAAGCTTGCGGGCGAACGTATGATTGACGCGCCGGTAGCCGTCGAAGTCAGCCGAATCGTAGTGAATGAAATCGAGCAGGTAGTGACAGACGGGCCACAACACCCTGTTGCTGTAACCGTTGTAATATTGCTCGAAGTCCTTTTCGTTCAGCGCAATGGTCGCGAAATCGATGTTCCCCTTGCGCACGATATCGGGCTCGGCATCGCTGCGGTCCGTCAGTTTGCCGCTCCAGCCGAACCACATACCGCCCTGGTCCCGGAGCGCTGCCAGTACGCCGACTGCCAGGCCGCCGGCGGCCGCGCCACGCCGCTTGGGAATGGCCACGCGGTTGGAAACGATAATAAGGCGTCCGTCGTCTTGTTTACTCATTGTGATTCGCCGGCGCTCTGAACGCCTCCTCCCAGGTGCGGCTCAGGCGAACCGCGGCATTGATGATTCCGGCCATGCTGTACGTCTGGGGGAAATTTCCCCACAGGGTGCCCGTCACCGGGTCGATGTCTTCGGAAAGCAGGCCGAGCGGGTTGCGCAGATCCAGCATGTTTTCGAACAGTTCACGGGCCTCGTCGAGACGCCCGATACTGGCCAACGCGTCGATGTACCAGAACGTACAGATGTTGAAGGCATTCTCGGGTTCGCCGAAATCGTCCGCAGCGATGTAACGAAACATGTGCTTGTCGCGCAGCAAGTGCCGGCCGATGCACTCCACGGTCGAGACGAAGCGCGGGTCATCGGCTGCTATGAATCCGAGATCGTGCATCGTCAGCAGGCTGGCATCCATTTCCGGCCGGCCGAAACTCTCGGTGAACGACTGTTGTTCCGGGTCCCAGGCGCGGTCGAGAATTTCACTGCGGATTGCGGCGGCTCTCCCCGCCCAGTGCTCGGCGCGTTCCGCTTCGCCGAGCTTGGCCGCGATCTTGGCGAGGCGGTCGCAGGCGGCCCAGCACATGATGCTCGAGAATGTGTGCACGCGTTGCCGTCCGCGATACTCCCAGAGTCCCGCGTCAGGCTGGTTGTACTTTCTGCTCGCCCATTCGCCGAGCGGTTCGAGGCGCTTGAACTCGGCCAGCGTCCCCGACTGGATCAGGCGGCTGTCGAAAAAATACTGCATCACCGACAGGATGACGGCGCCGTAGACGTCGTTCTGCACCTGCTCGAAGGCCTCGTTGCCGCGGCGCACCGGGGGCATGCCCTTGTACCCCGAAAGCGTTTCGATGATTTGCTCGTCGGTAATCGACCGGCCACTGATGCCATAGAGCGGTTTCAGTTCCTCATCGCCTGCCGCGACGGCAATGTTCATGATGTAGTCGAGGTAACGCTGCATGGTCATGGTCGCGCCCAGCCGGTTGAGCGCATGCAAGACGAAGTAACTGTCACGCAGCCAGCAGAACCGGTAGTCCCAGTTGCGCCCGCTGCCGGCTGCCTCCGGGATCGAGGTCGTCAGCGCGGCGACGACGGCGCCAGTGTCCTCGAACGTACAAAGCTTCAGCGTAATCGCGGCGCGGATGACCGCGTCCTGCCACTCGAATGGAATCGACAGCCCGCGCGACCATTGCCGCCAGTAATTGCGCGTTGCGCGGTAATGCGCATGAAAGGCGTCGGCGCAGGATTCGGGAATGCTCTCGTCGGGTCCGAGGATCAGGTACAGGGGCTTGTCGAGGAGAAACACGTTCTCCTCGAGTACGTGTGTCAGGGCCGCGTTGGTGGTGAGGCGGAGCGTCGTATCGCTGGCGAGGTAGCGGATATGGTTGCTGCCCTGCGTCGTCGTGCACGCAGACGCGCCGTAGTCGCGGGCCGGTCGGAGCCGGATCCGGATCCGCGGACTGCCCGAGACCGGCATGATGCGTCGCAAGAGCATCACGGGCGTGAACATGCGTCCCATGTAGTCATAGCGTGGTGCGACGTCCGTAATGCGCAGTGCATCGCCGTTGGAGTCATGGAGAGTCGTGTCGAGGATCGCCGTGTTGGTCTGGTATTCCTGTTCGCTGTACGAGTAATCGACGAGTTCGACTTCGAAGAAGCCGGGCGCCTCGGTCTCGGACTCGTCGCGTAACAGGCGGCAGAACACGGGATCCGAGTCGAATTGCGGCAGACACGTCCATACCATCGTGCCGCGGTCGTCTATCAGTGATGCAATCTGGCAATTCCCTACCAGTCCGAGATTCAAATCGGCCAAAACGCTCTCCGTTGTTTGCCTAGTCGGTTTCGTGATTCATTATTGTTTCGAGCCAGCGCCGGACGGCAGCAACACTGTCCAGTGTGCAGGTGGCCGCGCTGCCCTGGTCGTCGCCGACCCGAATGGAGACGCCCTGCAAGTCGTTGACGGTGCGAAAGCCGTCCTCGTCGGTCACATCGTCACCGACGAATACGGGCCGCCGACCGGCGAACGGGTCGTGCTCCATCATGGCTGCAATCGCCTGGCCCTTGTTATGGCTGTGCGGTGCCAGTTCGAACACCATTTTACCGGGAATCAGACGGAACTCCTGTCCGACCCGGGCCATGAAATCGTCCATCAACCGGCGGCTCGGTTCCTCGAGGTGGGGAGCCATCCGATAATGCAGCGACGCACCGCCGAGCTTGTGCTCGAGCAGCAGCCCGTCATGCGATGCCGCGAAATCGACGAGTTCGGACATGACGTCGTCCGGCAGTTGCGCGTTCGCGGTCTCGATCTCGTCCTGGGGATGCAGACGGATTTCCGCGCCATGCGAACCGGCCGCGGGGAACTTCACCGGCGCGAACACGCGGTCGATATCGTCGATGGAGCGACCACTGACCAGCGACAGCGCCCCATCGAGCCGAGCCGACAGGGCTTCGAGCAAGGCGATCAGGCCGTCGTTCGCATCGACCTCCTCCGGCCGATCACGAAGTTCCAGCAGGGTGCCGTCAATGTCCAGGAACAGCGCCGTTGCAGCAAAATCGATGGTTGTCGGCAGCGAGTTCACGGCTTGACTCTACCGTGATACGGGCACGATGTCGTGTTGCCGGCCGGTTTTGTGCCGTATTTCATGGGTTAGGGCTTTCCCGCCTTTTCAAATGGGGTGTTTCCCCTATTCCGAACTGCGGCCGCGGGTGCCAAATTGGGTGTATCCAAAAGGATTTACGCAGGATCAGCGTCCTGCCATGCCCGTGGCACAGGGACTGTGGTTGGAGGGTAAGCCCATGCATCGCCAGAAACGAAGACTCTGCCGAAGTCTGCCGGCACTCGCCGCAGGGGTCGGAATTCTGTCTGCCTTCCCGGTGGGTGCCGAGGGGCAACACGAGTTCCTGCTGCTGCCCAGCGCAGACTACTTGTACGTCAGCGATTTGTCGCCACCCGATATCGTGGAGTCCGACGTGCACGCCGGGGTCGACGTCGTCTACAGCTTCACCGGGGAGCACCTGCGGTTACTCGGGGAATACCTGTTGTCCACCGACGAGTCGGAACTGGAGCGATTGCAGCTGGGGTGGTCGCCAACCGACAATTCCATGCTGTGGGTCGGTCGCTTCCATTCGCCGGCCAGTTTCTGGATCAGCGAGTTCCACCACGGCAAATACCTGCAGACTTCGATCACGCGCCCGAGCCTCGAGCAATGGGAAGACGAGAACGGGGCGACCCCGTCGCACATCACGGGATTGCACCTCGAGTTCGACAGGGAACTTCAGGATGAGGCAGTCCTCGGCTTCGCGATTGCGGCCGGACTTGGTCCCAGGTTCGTCGCTGACGAGCTCGTGGCCTACGACATGCTCGACCCCGAGTCGGGCCACGGGTTGTCGCTTGCGCTGCGAGCCAGCTATCGGCCCCATCTTTTTTCCCCGGCGCAGTTCGGGTTTGTTTCCAGCTGGAATGAAATCAACGTCGAGCCCGCAAACAATCCGGACCTCGCGACCCTCGACCGGATCGACCAGCTGACAGCCGGCGTTTTTGTCGATATGCACTGGGAGAAGCTGAGACTGATATCCAGTCTTGTCTACCATCACAACAACCTGCGGTACGTCGATGGAGGCGTCAGCGACGATTACGTGCTCGCCTACGTGCAGCCCGAGTACTTTATCAGCGATGACTTCATCCTGTTCGGGCGTGTGGATATTGGCGACGGCGAAGACCACTCTGTCTACCTCAATCTTCTGCCCACGTTCATTTCGCACCGCAACATGGTCGGTGTCCGCTGGGATTTCGCCGCGTCGCAGAGCCTGACGTTCGAATTCGCCGATACCAGCCAGCAGGGGGAGAATTTCAACCACGAGCACTACAAGGAATTTCGTCTGCAGTGGAGTGCGGCGATCCGATGACGCATCGAGTGACAATCCCGCTGCTACTTGCGTCGTTGTGCCTGTGGCTGGATGCGCAGGCGAATAACCATTCGGTCGTTCTCGTCACCAACGAACGATGCCTTGTGTCGGAGCTCAGCAGCCTTGATATTCGCAAGGCCTACCTGGGTGTCACCGTGAGTGTTGGCGACCAGGTTATCCGGCCGCTGCGCGTGGTTGGCGACCCGGAGCTCGACCGGATCTTCTTCCAGACGATTGTGGCCATGTCCGAGAAGTCCTACGAGCGACGGGCGCTGTCGCTGGCCCTCAAGTTCGGCACGCCCCGGCCCGCCGAGCACGAGAGTGTCGAAGAGGCCCTCGCTGCATTGCAGCGCACCTCCTGCGGTATTGTTTTCCTGTGGGCGGAAGACGTGCACGCGAGCAACAACACGAAAACGATCAGGGTGTTATGGCAAGGAAACTGAATACGGTTCGAAGCCGCCTGGTCCTGATGGTGCTGGTCATCCAGGCTGTGCTGATTCCGCCGCTGTATCTCGTGCTGGATCGCGTCATCACGCATACGGTGACGGACAATTTCATCGACGACGTGCGGGTCTACAGCCAGGTCTTCGCTACCGAGTTTGCGACGCTTGCCGAGGCTGGCGACACGGAGGCTGCATTGGAACTGCTTGATGTCGCGATGATGGGCGGGCACACCAATTACGCGGCGCTGCTCTTGGGCGACGACCTTGTCGCAAGTTCGCTGATGCAGGACAACGAGATCGAGAGTTTCCGGGAAGACTTCGAGTTCGGTGACCATGAAGACGGCACCTATTACCTGTCATCGCCGGTTGGCGTCGAATCGCCCATGACGATCCTGCGCCTCGGTTTCGACGAAACACCGGTCGAGGCAAATCTCGCGAAGATTCGCCAAACGGCCATTTACGTGTCCCTCGCCATCGTCGTCCTGACCGTGATCGGCATGGGCATCGTCAGTTCGAAGATCGTGGAGCCGCTCAAACGGCTGCAACGGGCCAGTCGCGCGATCAGTTCGGGCGATGTCGACGTCGAGCTGGATTCGACCAGCGATCTCGTCGAGATCGAGGATCTCTCGGCGGATCTCGAGACCATGCGGCGGGACCTGGTCGGTATGAACGAGCGGCTGCATCAGGAGATGGCTGAGCGCGAACTGGCCGCGGCCGAGCGTCGCGGGATGGAGGACTATCTGCGGCAGGCTCAGA
>JARRMH010000023.1:0-26202 GCA_037386205.1 Woeseiaceae bacterium
GCGATGCATGGCGAGGAGCAGCGCCACCGGATACAGAGGGGGCTCGACCAGGTGGCCGATTTCTGGCGGGTCGAAGACGGTGATCAGGAACAGTTCGAGGCATTCGCGCGGCGTTACTTTGCCGGCGATGAGGCCGCGCTCGACGTGATGTTCGCCCGCTTCGAAAAGCTGCTGGAGCAACTCGACGGCCACTCGCTGGAGATCCTGCTGGCGTTTCGGGAGCAGTCGGATCTCGATCTCGGGCCGATCATGCCGTATGACGAGATCTTTGCGGCGTATGATCCGTTCGCCCATATCAACGACGACTTCTTCGCCAACAAGCTGGCGTTCGTCGTGTTGCTCAATTTCCCGGTGACCACATTGGCACAGCGCCTCGACGAGGGCGCCGACTGGAGCCGGGCGGAGTGGGCGCAGGCACGCCTTGCCGATCGCTACGCGAAGCGCGTGCCCGCCTCGGTCCAGCAAGCCGTCTCGAGGGCCGGGGCGGCCGCCGACCAGTACATTGCCGAGTACAACATCTTCATGCACCACCTGCTGACGAACGACGGCGACCGCCTGTTCCCTGCGGGCATGAAGTTGCTGTCGCACTGGAATTTGAGGGACGAGATCAAGGCCAACTACAGTGCCGCGGATGACGCCGGCCTCGAGCGTCAGCGAATGGTCCAGCGGGTGATGGAGCGCATCGTCGACCAGACCATTCCGGCGGTCGTCATCGACAATCCGCACGTCGACTGGAACCCTTACAGCAACGACGTTCGCGCGGCTGCCGTCTCCGATGTCGATGAGCCGGCGCCCGCCGATCTCGCGGTTACCAATGCGCCGGAACCGGATACGCGATACGAGGTACTGCTCGGCACCTTTCAGGCTGCACGCCAGATAGATACCTATTCGCCGACCGCGCCGACGCACATCGAGCGCAGTTTCACCGAGGGGCGGGAGATTCCCGAGGAGCGTGTCGTTGCCATGTTCGAGGCCGTCCTGACCTCGGATCTGCTGGAACAGACGGCCCGCCTCATCGAGGCGCGTCTCGGCCGGCCGCTCGAGCCGTTCGACATCTGGTACAACGGCTTCAAGTCGACGGGCGCCTACACGCAGGCGGAACTGGACGCCATTACCCGGGAGCGCTACCCGACGGCGGCCGCCTACGAGGCGGACATGCCGAACCTGCTGGTCGGTCTCGGCTTCGACGAGGATCGGGCGCGCGCAATCGCCGCGAACATCGTCGTCGAGCCGGCCCGCGGCTCGGGACACGCGGGGGGTGCAGCCATGCGCGATGCAAAGTCGCATCTCAGGACGCGCGTCGGGCCCGACGGCATGGACTACAAGGGTTTCAATATTGCCGTGCACGAGATGGGGCACAACGTCGAGCAGACCATCTCGCTCAACGACATTGATCATTACATGTTGCAGGGCGTTCCCAACACGGCCTTCACCGAGGCGCTGGCGTTCGTGTTCCAGGCACGTGACCTCGAGCTGCTGGGCCTGTCGTCACCGAGTGCGGAGGCGAGGGCGCTCGCCACGCTCGACGATTTCTGGGGCACCGCCGAGATTGCCGCCGTGGCACTCGTGGACATCGGCGTCTGGCACTGGATGTACGACCATCCCGAGGCGACGCCGGCCGAGCTGAAGGCAGCGACGCTGCGCATCGCGAAGGACGTCTGGAACCGTTATTACGCGCCGGTCGTCGGCGTCGAGGACGTCACCCTGCTGGGCATCTACTCGCACATGATCCACTCGTTCCTGTACCTGCCGAACTACCCGGTCGGCGGCATGATCGCGCATCAGATCGAGGAGCAGATTGCGGAGTCCGGCGATCTGGGGGCGGAGTTCGAGCGCATGTGCCTGGCGGGCAACATCGCGCCCGACCTGTGGATGCAGCAGGCCACGGGACGCCCGGTCGGCCCGGACGCGCTGTTGAATGCGACCGCCGCGGCACTCGAGGTGGTGGCGGCGCCGTAAACGGGCGGCTACCAGGCCATCTGTTCGCCGGCATAGGTCCAGAACGTGCCGTTGTCGGCGGGCGCAAGCCCGTCGATGACGCGCAGCATGCCGGCGGCAGACTGCTCCACCTCCAGTGGCGCCTGGGGGCCACCGAGATCGGTCTTGACCCAGCCGGTGTGCAGCACGATGCAGACAAAGCCCTCGGGGCCGAGTTCCGCCGCGATCGACTTGGTGAACATGTTGAGCCCCGCCTTGCTTTCCCGGTAGCCATAGAAGCCGCCGTCCGTGTTCTCCGCGATACTGCTGAGGTTGGTCGTGACGTTGACGATGCGCTTCAGCCCGGCGGCGCGCAGGTTGGGCAGCAGTGCGCGCGTTACCCTGGCAGGGCCTGTCAGGTTCACGTCGAGCGCCCGCTGAAACGCCTCGAAATCGATCTCGTCCAGCTTCCACATGAGCGGCTGGATACCGGCGTTGTTGATCAATACGTCGATCGGTGTGCCGGCAAGATCGCGCGCCATGCGCTCGACACTCGCCGGATCGGTGACGTCCAGCTGGACCACCCTGGCCGCGAGCGCGCCGAGATCGTCAGCGGCGTCGGGTTTCCTGGCCGTGCCGATGACGTGCCAGCCGGCGGCAGCGTACTGGCGGGCAAGTTCGAGTCCAATCCCGCGATTGGCACCCGTGATCAGAACGGTATGCGCGTTGTCATCCATAGCATGCTCCGCCGCTTGCGCTGCTGCTCCAACACCCAACAGAAGAAAAAAGAGCAGGGCAAGGTGGGCGTAAGGCGCTGTTCGAACTAAACGATTCGTCATGGTTGTCACCTGTAGAAACGACAGTGTAATACGAGGATACGGCGCCAGACCAAACAGAATCGCGCCCCGCAAGCCCAACTGGTACCGTTCGCGACCATGACCGCTCCGCTTCTCTATTTCGCCTTCGGGTCAAACCTGCTGTCCACGCGACTGTTGCGCCGTTGTCCGGGCGCAGGTTTCAGGTCACTTGCGGCCGCACCGGACCATCGCGTGCTATTCGACAAGCTGAGCGAAGACTCCTCGGGCAAAGCCAATCTCGTCGGTGCGCAGGCGGGGGCGACAGGCCCGGGTTACGCGCGCATCGACGACTTTCCCGTCGCCTGTCTCGATACGAACGACGTCTTGCGGACGATTACGTACGTTGCCCGCAGGAATGTCAGTGGTCTGCGCCCGTTCGACTGGTACCTTGCCCTGGTACTGGCGGGGATGCAGGAGCGCGCTATGGATCCTGACTACGTCCGGGCATTCCGGTCCGCGCCGTTCGTCGTCGACCCGGAGCTATCGCGGGCCACGCGACTCAACGCAATGCGGGACCTGGCGGAAGCCGGCTACGACGACTACTCGGACCTGCTGCACCGCAATCGCTAGACCGCGGCGTGTTCCTCGCGCCGTACGTCCTGCACGATCTCGAGATACGCACTGACTATCGTCGATTCCGACAGGGCACCAACCAGCTTGCCGTCGGCAACAACGGGAATGCTTTCGCCGACGAAGCCCTGCAATGCGGCCATGGCGTCCCAGATCGACGTGTCCGGGTCCAGTTCGATCTCTTCGGGCTGCGCGATATTGCCCGCGGCCTGATCGAGATCCTCGCCGGCGGCGATGCACGCCACCAGTTGCTGCAGGGTGATGGTGCCCACATACGCCCCGGCATCATCGACAATGTATGCCTCGCTATTACTGTCGGCAGCAAGCAGGTCCCGGATTTCCTCCAGCGAATCGCCGGTCATGCCTTTCGTGAAATGATCGCTGAGCAGTTCCCCGATCGTGTATTGCTGGGCCATGACCTTGTCCCGCCCCAGGCTGAGATCGAAGCCGCGGGCCAGGAGCTGCACATCGAACAGCGACCGCCCGTACATCCGGTAACCAATCAGGTTGGCAAAGGCGACGCTGACGATGGCCGCGGTGGCGAGGTCGAAATTCTGGGTCAGTTCGAACACGATCAGCACGGTCGTCAGCGGGGCACCGATAACCGGGCTCGCCACGGCGACGAGACCGCAAACGGCATACACCGCGACGTGCGATACCTGTCCGCCGAGCACCCAACCGGTTCCCGCGCCCACCAGCGCGCCGAACAACGTGCCGATGAGCAGGGCCGGCGAGAATACGCCGCCCGCAAAACCGAAACCGAGGCACAATGCCGTGAGGGCGAGTTTGGCGAGCAGGATCTGCAGGAGCGCGCCAGCATCGTAAATATTGCCTGCCATCGCCTGGCGCAGCACGTCCTGCCCCATGCCGAGCACCTCGGGCAATTCAAGCGCGACGATGCCAAGGGCCAGCCCGGCCACGGCCGTCTTCAGGGGCAGCGGCCAGTGCAGACGATCCGCCATGTGGCCCGCGAACTCGATTGCGCGCATGTACGCGATCGCCAGCAGCGCACCGCCGATGCCGATAGCGATGAACACGGCGTACTCGTAGGGGTGCGCCACGATATGCTGCTCGATCTGGAACAGCGGGTCGCGCCGGAAGATGACCTGGGCCACGACGTAAGCGACTGTCGACGCAACCGCGATCGGCGCAAAGGCGCGCAGGGAGGAGTGCCGCAGTATTACCTCGCGGGCAAAAATCAGCCCCGCGATCGGCGCATGGAACGCCGCCGAGATCGCGGCGGCTGCACCGCAGGCGATGCCGATGTTGCCGAAGGATCGGTCGGAGTTGAGGGCACGGCGTAGCCACGATCCGCACGCTGCGCCGAGGTGCACGAGCGGGCCGTATTGCCCGACCGATGCACCGCAACCGAGCGAGATGCAGGCGGCGAGCGCGGCCAGCAGACTATCTTTCACGGGTACTTTGCTGTCGACACTCTGGGCAGCGCGAATAGCGTCCGGCGGCCCCGGGAAGCGCCCTACGGCCAGTGCGCCGACGACGATGCCGATGACCAGTCCGAAAACGGTCAGTATCGAAAGGCGTCGGATCATTGCAAGGCTCACTGCAGGGGACTCGCCTACAGTAGCGCATCAGCGCCCGCTCGCGTAAACCCTCGCGGTCCGGGATTCCGGGACCTTTGCGGACAAACATGGTCTAATAAATGCCCGTTCGTAACTCGAGAAAGGACCAAAACTCTATGTCGTACACGAAAATTCCTGCATGCGTGCTTGCCGCTTCCCTCTTCGCCACGTCCATCGCCGTGGCCGGTGACAGCCCACAGCACGAACGGCATGAGCTCATGGAAGGCGTCGGCGATGCCGCCAAGGTGATCGGTGGCATGTTGCGCGGCAAGGTGGAGTACGACGCAGCGGCCGTAATGGAGTCGCTGCAGACGTTCGATGACGCATCGGCGGAGTTCGGCGATCTGTTCCCGGCCGGTACGGAGACCGGGGAGGGCACCGAGGCGGCTCCTGCTATCTGGGATGATCGCGACGGGTTCAATGCGGCGCTGCAGGAATGGTCGGATGCCGTCGATGCGGCCATTGCCGCGGCGCCGGCTACGCTCGAGGACGGCAAGCCCGTACTCGGCCCCGTCTTCGAGGCCTGCAAGGATTGCCACGACAACTATCGAATCGAAGACGAGTAAGGCCTGAACAATGCGTCGCCTCGTCGTCGCATTGCTCGTCCTCGCGGCGCTGGCGGCGTGGTGGGTCACCGCGCCGGTAACGCTGTCGGCTGACGACCTCCCCGACCATCAGGCAGATCCGGCGGCTGGCGAGCGGATCTTCTGGGCAGCCGGCTGTGCATCCTGCCATGCCACGCCCGTCGAGGGCGAGCGCGCAAAGGGCGAGGACAAGCGGTTGCTGGGCGGCGGCCTGGAAATCGAGTCCCCTTACGGGCTGTTCCGCGTACCGAACATTTCGTCGCATGCAGAGGACGGCATCGGGGAATGGACGGCACTCGAGTTCGTCAATGCCATGCAACGGGGCGTAGCGCCCGACGGCCGGCACTACTATCCTTCGTTTCCCTACACGTCGTACGCGAGAATGGCGGTCGAGGACGTGCTGGACCTGAAAGCATTCCTCGATACGCTGCCTGCCGTCCCGGGCCGGGCCGGCGAACACGAACTCGGTTTTCCCTGGTCGCTACGGCGCGGTATCGGGGCCTGGAAGCGTGTCTACCTCGATCCGGCGCCCGTAGTCGCCCTTGATGCCGCCGATGAACTCGCGGTACGCGGGCGCGCGCTGGTCGAAGGTGCGGGTCACTGCGGCGAGTGCCACACGCCGCGCAATCGCTTTGGCGGTTTGCTGCGCGATCGCTGGCTGGCGGGGGCGCCAAATCCGGAGGGCAGGGGCAGGGTGCCGAATATCACGCCGGCCGGGAAGACCATCTCGACCTGGTCGGCCGAGGACATCGAGTATTATCTCGAGAGCGGATTTACTCCCGATTTCGATACCGTCGGCGGCACGATGGTGGCCGTGCAGGAAAACCTGGCGAAGCTCACTGCCGATGATCGCAGGGCGATCGCCGCTTACCTCAAGACGATCCCGGCCATCGACTAACGCAACACCTGCCGTCAGTCGGCGGCTTTCAGTTTCTGCGAGTCGATCTCGTAATGCGAGCCGTTCTTTGCTTCGAGGTTGATCTCCCAGAGTTCTTCGTCCGGGATCTGCGTGCGTTCATGGCCCGGCAGTTCACGCTCGTCGTCGACCTGCAATCCCCATACGCGGACATTGCGAATGCCCGCGACCGGTATCCGAGTCGCATGGAAGCGCTCGCGCAGCTTCGGGTCGACGTCGTCGCTGGCCCAGGTCGCATAGCCACAGGCGGCGATGGCCGCGACATGTTCGGGCATCTTCGGCGCTCGTTCTGGCATTGGATTCCACCTCCCAGCCTGACGTTACGCTGCGGCATATCCCGCATGAATCCGTATTTGCCGCGGTTGCGCGCCAGGCCTCCGGGCGTATGGTAATGAAACGGATATTGGGCTCGATCGGAGGTCAGGATCATGTCGATTGCCAACGTACTCGTCATTGCCGCGCTTATCGCGACACTCGTGATTCTCTGGCTCGGCCTGCGCTCGATGGCGCGCGGCGGCGAATACGATGCCGAACACGCCGAGAAGTTCATGTGGGAGCGGATCGGCCTGCAGGCGCTCGTTGTCGTGTTGCTGCTGGCCGCGGCCGTAATGATGAATACGTGAAAAACCGGACAACCGGCCGTGCGGGCAAGCTAGAATAACCCTCCGTGTTTGCTGCCCGGAGCCCTTAGCATGCGCATTGACGCGATCACCATTGGCAACAATCCGCCCGAGGATGTCAACGTCATCATCGAAGTACCGCTCGGCGGTCAGCCGATCAAGTACGAAATGGACAAGAACGCGGGCACCCTGGTCGTCGATCGCTTTCTGTATACGCCGATGTCTTACCCGGGCAACTACGGGTTCGTACCGCATACGCTTTCCGAGGATGGCGATCCGATCGACGTTCTCGTCATCAATACGCGCGAACTGGTGCCGGCTTGCGTGATCAATGTGCGTCCCGTCGGCGTGCTCATCATGGAAGACAACGCGGGACAGGACGAGAAGGTCATCGCCGTGCCGTCGCACTCACTGACGAAACGTTACGATAACGTCGTGACACACTCGGACCTGCCGGAAATCACGTTGCACCAGATCGAGCACTTCTTCGAGCATTACAAGGATCTCGAGCCCGGCAAATGGGTCAAGATCGGCGACTGGCACGGCGTCGAAGACGCCAAGCGCCTGATCGACGAGGCAATCAGGCGCGGCAGGAGCTAGATCGCGTCAAAAAGCGCTTCCTGGCGCCTGCGTTCCTCCGCATCCGGCAGGCGGCCACGGGCCGCGCCGAGGTTGTCCTCGACATGCCGGACCTTGGTCATGCCCGGGATGCTGAGCGTCGCGGCGGGATGGCCGATCGCGTACTTGAGCAGGAACTGGGCCCAGCTTGCGCAGCCGAAGTCCGCCGCCCACTCGGGCAAAGGCTGGTCGCCGACCGCCTCGAAGATGCGCCCGCCGCCGAAGGCACGATTGATAATGACGGCGACGCCCTGGTCCGCGGCGAGCGGCAGGATGCGGTCGGCTGCCTCGCGTTGCTCGAGCGAATAGTTTATCTGGATGAAGTCCAGTTCCTCGGCACGCATGACCTTCTCGAATTCTTCGTACTGGGCTTCCCGCGACGTCGTGATACCGATGTACCGGATCTTGCCGTCCTGCTTCCATTCACGCATTCTCGCCAGCGCCTCGCGCGTACCGCGCAGGTTGTGGACCTGCATGAGATCGAACGTGCCGGATTTCAGGCGCCGTTGCGATTCGCGCATCTGCGCCACGGTCGGGTCGCCGCCGGACTCCATGTCGGACTTGGTGGCAATGAACAGGTCGTCACGGATGCCGAGGTCCTCGATCAGGTCCCCGAGTACGGCCTCTGACGAGCCGTACATGGGCGCCGTATCGATGACGGTACCGCCGAGTTCGTGAAACCGCTGCAGCGAAGCACGCAGGACCGCCCGGCGCTCGGCATCGTCACCGACACCGTAGCGGTTGGTCCCGAGCCCCACGATCGGTACCTGTTCGCCGGTCGACGGAATCGCTTTCCGGATGAGGTTCTTCGATTCGGCCAGCGCGCTGCCGCCGCCAAGGGCCGCCAGCGACATTGCGCCAAGGCCTGCTTTATTGAATTCACGCCGGGAAATCTTCATCGTCGATCCTCGCCTCACTGTCGTTTCGAAACGTCGTGCCATTATGCCTGCGGCTGTATTGATGTGCATTTCACTGGCACAATGGCAGGTCCGCAGGCATTCCCGAAGAAGAGCAACTATGCCCGGACTTTATTTCGAGGAATTCGACGTCGGCCAGGTCTTCGACCACCCGATTCGACGCACGATCACGGAAACGGACAATGTGCTGATCTCGACAATGACGCACAATCCCGCACCGCTGCACCTCGACGCGGAGTACATGAAGAACACGGAGTTCGGCAGGCCGCTGGTCAACAGCTGCCTGACCCTGAGTTTCATGGTCGGCATCTCGGTAAACGACACGACGCTCGGGACGACGGTGGCCAATCTCGGCTGGGACGCGGTCCGTTTTCCCCGACCGCTGTTCTGCGGCGACACGATTCGCATCGAGACCGAGGTTCTGGAGACGCGTGCGAGCAAGTCGCGGCCTGACAATGGCATCGTCGTATTCGCACACCGCGCGTACAACCAGCGGGACGAACTCGTCGGCGAGTGTCGGCGCAGCGCACTGATGCTCAGAAAATCCGCATGAGCCGCAGTTACCTGTTCGTTCCTGCCGACTCGGAGCGCAAGCTCGCCAAAGCGGGCGACGCCGGTGCCGATGCGCTTATTCTCGATCTCGAAGATGCGGTCAGCGCCGATGCCAAGCCTGCGGCCCGGCAGATGGCGGCCGACTATGCGCACGGCCGCGACAATATCTGGGTGCGCGTCAATCCGGTCGATTCCGCGTACTGGGAAGCCGATCTCGAGGCAATCATCCCGTCGCAACCCGCCGGTATCGTGCTGCCCAAGCCCCGGCACGCGCGGGACGCAGTGAGGCTGTCCGAGCATATCGACGTGCTGGAGAACCATCACAACCTCGAACACGGTCAGACCCGGATCATCGCGCTTTGTACGGAGCATCCGGAAGCTCTGTTCACGTTACACAGCTATGTCGGCACGCTGCCGCGGCTGGCAGGCCTGTCGTGGGGAGCCGAAGATCTCTCGGCCGCCGTCGGCGCGGCCACGAATCGCGATGCAAGCGGGAACTGGCTGCCGCCGTATGAACTCGCGCGCTCCCTGTGTCTGCTGGCCGCAGGGGCGGCCGAGGTCGCCGCGATCGATACGGTCTTTACGGACTTTCGCGACCGGGAAGGATTGGTAACCTATGCGGAAAATGCGCGCCGTGACGGATTTGCGGGCATGCTTGCAATCCACCCGGCGCAGGTGGAAATCGTCAATCGCGCGTTCGAACCGACCGCAGAGGAAATCGAACGAGCCCGGCGCATCGTCGAACTGTTCGAAACCAACCCGGGGGCGGGAACCGTCGGTCTCGATGGCGTGATGATCGACCAGCCGCATCTCATTCAGGCACGGCAGCTGTTGCAGCGGGCCAGGCGCAATCGTTAACACAGGAAAGCAACTATGGATACGCAAATCTACCCGGTCTCCGACGACATCAGGAAACAGGCACTGATCGATGATGCGGGATACCGCGAGATGTATGCCCGTTCCGTAGAGGACAACGAGGGCTTCTGGGCCGAGCAGGCGCAGCGCATCGACTGGATCAAGCCGTTTTCGAACGTGAAAGACGTCTCGTTCGCGAAAGACGATCTGCATATCCGCTGGTTCTACGACGGTACCCTGAATGCCTGCTACAACTGCATTGATCGCCACCTCGAATCGAAGGGCGACGATGTCGCGATCATCTGGGAAGGCGACGACCCGGACCGTGACCTGAAGATCACCTACCGTGAACTGCACGAACGGGTCTGCAAGTTTGCCAACGCCCTCAAGGCGCTTGGCGCAAAGCGCGGCGACCGCATTACGATCTACATGCCGATGATTCCGGAGGCGGCCATCTCGATGCTCGCCTGCGCGCGCATCGGGGCGGTGCACTCCGTGGTCTTCGGCGGCTTCTCGCCTGACGCGCTCGCCGGGCGCATCGTCGACTGCGAGTCGAACATCGTTGTGACGGCCGACGAAGGCCTGCGCGGGGGCAAAATCGTGCCGCTCAAGGCGAACGTGGACGCCGCGGCCGAGAACAGCGAGGTCACCACCCTCGAGAAGGTGCTGGTCGTGCGCAACACCGGCAATGACGTCGACTGGGTCGACGGCCGCGATGCCTGGCTCCACGAAGTCGAGGCGGAAGTCGATGCCGACTGTCCGTGCGAGGAAATGAATGCCGAGGATCCGCTGTTCATCCTCTACACCTCGGGATCGACCGGCAAACCGAAGGGCGTGTTGCACACCACCGGCGGCTACCTTGTCTATGCTGCCCTGACGCACGAGTACGTGTTCGATTACCATCCGGGCGACGTTTACTGGTGCACTGCGGATGTGGGCTGGGTGACCGGCCACAGCTATATCGTCTATGGTCCGTTGGCGAACGGTGCGATCACGCTGATGTTCGAGGGCGTTCCGAACTATCCGACATCGTCGCGCTTCTGGGAGGTCTGCGACAAGCACCACGTGAACATCTGTTACACCGCGCCGACGGCAATACGCGCGCTCATGCGCGAAGGCGATGAGCCGGTAAAAAAGACCTCGCGCAAGGATCTGCGGCTGCTGGGGTCGGTCGGTGAGCCGATCAACCCGGAGGCCTGGGAGTGGTATTACCAGGTCGTCGGCGAGGGGCGCTGCCCGATCGTCGATACGTGGTGGCAGACCGAGACCGGCGGCATCCTGATCACGCCGCTGCCGGGGGCGACCGACCTCAAGCCCGGCTCGGCCACGCGTCCCTTCTTCGGTATCGTGCCGGCGCTGCTCGACGCGGATGGCAACACGCTGGAAGGTGCCGCGTCCGGCAATCTCGTCATCTGCGACAGCTGGCCCGGCCAGATGCGGACCGTGTACGGCGATCACGATCGGTTTGTCGAGACCTATTTCTCGACGTACGAGGGTTACTACACGACGGGCGACGGGGCCCGGCGCGACGAGGACGGCTACTACTGGATCACCGGCCGCACCGACGACGTGCTCAACGTATCGGGGCACCGCATGGGCACGGCCGAGGTCGAGAGTGCGCTCGTGGCGCACGCAAAGGTGGCCGAAGCCGCCGTCGTCGGCTATCCCCACGACATCAAGGGGCAGGGTATCTACGCGTACGTCACCCTGATGGAAGGCATCGAGCCGACCGAGGAGCTGCGGGCGGAACTGCAGCAATGGGTGCGCAAGGAAATCGGGCCGATCGCCAAGCCCGACCTGATCCAGTGGGCGCCCGGCCTGCCGAAGACCCGGTCGGGCAAGATCATGCGGCGTATCCTGCGCAAGGTCGCAGCAGATGACTACGGGGATCTTGGCGACACATCGACGCTGGCCGATCCGTCGGTCGTGGACGACCTCGTCGATAATCGGCAGAACAGGAAGTAAGCGCTAGCCGTTCAGTCGGTCGCGATCGACTTCCAGCTCGAGGCTGTCCCCGAGGTCGTCGATGAAACTCTGATCGATGTCCGCGGCATTCTCGGGCGGTAATTCCTCGACGATGCTGTCGTCGTTGAACGCCTGATCGGCGCCGACAGCTTCCGCGACCACCGCACCGTCGAGCTTCTGCGTTGCCTGGAGGTCGGGTTCATCGAAGTCATCCGGCGCCGGAGCGGACTTGCCGGCCAGCTTGTTCCCGCCCGTGCCCTCGCGATCGTGGCGGCGGTACTCGGTAATCTGGGCCTCGTAAGCCTTGACGAATTCTTCGCCGAACAGCTGCGGAAAGCGGCTGCCGCCTGTTTCGGTCATGATCGGGTAGAGGTCGCAATACAGGTCCCAGTACTTCGACTTGTTCCGAAACTTGAACAGCTTGCTGCCGCCCAGGGTCCGGTCGAAGTTTTCCTGCAGCTCGTCGGGATCGAAGCGATCGGCAAACTCGACGAATGCGCTGTTCATGGCATCGAGAAACGCGTTCTGGTGGTTGACGAGATCCCTGCAAGCTTCGCGCACAGCGTCGCGCGCCCCGAGATACTCGCCTTCATCGCCAACGAGCAGTTGCTTGAGAAGGTCGCCCGAATTCTCGGAAAACTTGAGTGGATTGTTGTGCCGTGGCAGCAGCGTGGTCTGGTCCAGGCGAAACGCGTTCTTCAGGTTGCCGCGGCTCGTCAGCAGCTTGACCGTACCCTCGACGAATTCCCTCAGGACCAGCCCGGCCGTCAACATCAGCTCGGGACGGTTCACGGACGGATGCAGCTCGACGCGGCTGATGCCGAGACCGTCGAGGAACGAGTCGAACAGGTCCTCGGCGGTGACCTCGACGCCGCGAACGCCGGCCGACGCATCGTTGGCCGATGCCGCGGTGGCCTGCGGCTCGGGCCCGGGTTCGGGGTCCGGGGACGGCTTGGCCCCCGGCTTCTGCGGCGGCGCTCCGAAGACGACGGACTGGAATTCCTCGTCACCCGTGATTTCGTCCTCATCGAGCAGCTGCATGCCCGTCTCGAGGACATCCTCATCGACGAATTGTTCGAAGTGATCGGTCGAAATCGAGGATGAATCCGGGTCAAGCGGCATGGCGAGGCTCTCGCCCTGGTCGATGCGAATCTCGAACTCGAAGTCACCCATGCGCATGTGGTCGCCATCGAACAGGCGGCGTGGATTGCCTTTGCCGACCGGCTCGCGCTCATCGTTCATGTAGACGCCATTGCTGCTCGTGTCAGCGAGGTAGTACATGCCGCCCTTGTAATCGATCGTGGCATGGCGTCCGGAAATGTAGCGATCCGGATCGGGGAGGATCCAGTCGTTCTGCAGCGAACGCCCGATGGTGCCGCCTTCCTCATGGAACTCGCGCAGGCTGTCGTCGCCGACGAGATCGCGGTGTTCCGATATGATTCTGATGGTCAGCGGCATGGCGCTCCTCCAAATTACCTGCCAATTCTGCGCCGAATCAATGATTTAGACTGATACCCAGTTCACATAATCACGCCCCGGGGCCATGCCGGGGGCCTTGAAACGCCGAATTTCCGGCCCGATATGCTGGTTTTCGGTAGACTGGATGCTACGCGATGAGTAAGAACCGCCTTTTCAAAGTCCTGTTCATGAGCCAGGGACAGGTGTACGAGATCTACGCCCGCTCCGTCGGCCATGGCGAGATGTTCGGCTTCATCGAGGTCGAGCAGCTGGTATTCGGCGAACGCACGACGGTCGTTGTCGACCCGTCGGAAGAGAAAGTGAAGTCCGAATTCGAGCATGTGCGCCGGACCTACCTGCCATTGCACTCGATCATCCGCATCGACGAGGTCGACAAACAGGGCGTGAGCAAGATTTCCAGGCTCGAGGGTGGCAACGTCGCGCAGTTCCCGATGCCCGTGTACACGCCGGGGGACAGCAACAAGTAGGTGGTTAGCCCCGGGGCCTTCCAGTATCATCGCGACTCAAGCAACCACCCACCAGAAGGTGCTCGTCTCAAGATGCTGGAACTGCCCGGACAGGCGGCGCTATCCGATTTCCGCCTGGCCAAACTGACACGATCATTACAGCGTGCCGATGAGCGCGTTGCCTCTGTCGAAGCCTGTTTCACCTATTTCGTCTCGACCCACGCCGACCTGTCACGGGAGGAGCGCGCTCGGCTCGAAGCGCTGTTGCTGTCCGGGGAGAAGCCGGGCGGTCGCGGCCGCGGCGGCAAGGCGCTGTATGTCGTGCCACGCCCGGGGACCATTTCGCCATGGTCGTCGAAAGCCACCGACATCGTCCGAGCCTGCGGAATTACCGCCGTCGAGCGCGTCGAGCGCGGCATTCGCTATGTTATTCGTTTCTCCGGCAAGGCCGGTGCTGCCAATGCCCTCGCACTGGGCCACCTGCTCTTCGATCGCATGACCGAAGCGGTGTTCGAGGATGCGGCCGGGGTCGAGGCCCTGTTCGCGGAGCACGACCCGGTACCGGTCGATACGATCCCGCTGCAGGAGCAGGGCCGGGGCGCCCTGGAAACGGCCAACACGGCGCTCGGCCTCGCCCTGTCCGGGCAGGAAATCGACTACCTGGTCGACTCTTATGGCGAGTTGGGGCGCGACCCCACCGATGCGGAGCTGATGATGTTTGCCCAGGCCAACTCCGAGCACTGTCGCCACAAGATCTTCAATGCAAGCTGGATCATCGATGGCGAAGCGCAGGACCAGCGCCTGTTCGGCATGATCCGGTCGACGACCGAGCAGACCCCGGGCGGCGTGATCTCGGCCTACAGCGACAACGCTGCCGTTATCGAGGGCTGGCCGGGCCAGCGCCTGATGCCCGACCCCGAGAGCCGCGAATACACGTTTGCCGAGGAGCCGATCCACATTCTCATGAAGGTGGAGACACACAACCACCCGACCGCTATTTCGCCGTTCCCCGGCGCCGCGACCGGGTCGGGTGGCGAAATCCGCGATGAGGGCGCGACGGGGCTCGGGGCCAAGCCCAAGGCCGGGCTCACGGGCTTTACGGTGTCGCATCTGCGCATTCCGGGTTACACGCAGCCCTGGGAGATCGACTTTCCGCATCCCGATCATCTTGCGACGCCGCTCGACATCATGATTGAGGGCCCGATCGGGGGCTCGGCTTTCAACAACGAATTCGGGCGGCCCAACCTGGCCGGCTATTTCCGCACGTACGAAAGTCGCCTGCCCGGCCTTCCGGACAACGAGATCCGCGGATATCACAAGCCGATCATGATCGCCGGCGGTGTCGGCAACGTTCGCGAGGAGCACGCGACCAAGATCGACGTACCGGTCGGCGCCCGGCTGGTCGTTATCGGCGGCCCCGCGATGCTGATCGGTCTTGGCGGTGGCGCAGCGTCGTCGCTGGCCAGTGGCGCCTCGAGCGCGGAGCTCGATTTTGCCTCCGTGCAACGCGGCAACCCGGAGATGCAGCGTCGCGCCCAGGAGGTGATCGACCGATGCTGGCAGATGGGCGACAACAGCCCCATCCTGCTCATTCACGATGTCGGCGCCGGCGGACTTTCCAACGCGGTCCCGGAAGCCGTCGACCATTCCAGCCGCGGTGCGCAGATCGAGTTGCGGGAGGTCGACAACGCCGAGCCCGGCATGTCACCGATGGGTATCTGGTGCAACGAGGCGCAGGAACGCTACGTGCTGGTCATCGCTGCCGAGCGGCTGGATGAATTCAAAAGCTTGTGCGAACGGGAACGCTGCCCGCTCTCCATCATCGGGACGCTCACCGACGACGGCACGCTGACTGTCTCCGACCGCCAGTTTGGCAATCGCGTCGTCGACATGCCCATGCAAATGCTGCTCGGTAATCCGCCGAAGATGGAACGCAACGTTGCCAGTACGCCTGCGGTCGACGAACCGCTCGATCTCGACGGAATCGAGCTCGAAGAAGCGGCGCTGCGGGTCCTGCGATTCCCCGCCGTGGCCGACAAATCCTTCCTGATCCACATCGGCGACCGCACGGTCGGCGGCCTGAGCGTCCGCGACCAGCTGGTGGGACCCTGGCAGGTGCCGGTCAGCGACGTCGCGATAACGGCCTCGGGATTCCAGGGAACGACCGGCGAGGCCATGGCGATGGGTGAGCGCACGCCGCTTGCCGCGACCAACGCGCCGGCGTCCGGCCGCATGGCCGTTGGCGAGGCGATTACGAACATCGCGGCGGCGCCGATCGATGATCTCGGCAAGATCCGCCTGTCCGCCAACTGGATGGCGGCGGCCGGCCATCCGGGGGAGGATGCCAACCTGTTCGCCACGGTCAAGGCGGTGGGCGACGAGTTGTGCCGCGAGCTGGGCATTGCCATACCGGTGGGCAAGGATTCGATGTCGATGCGCACCCGCTGGGACGACGCCGACGGCGAGCGCAACGTCGTGGCGCCCGTGTCACTGATCGTCTCGGCGTTCGCGCCGGTCAACGACGTTACCGGGCACCTGACGCCACAACTGCAGCGGACCGAAGAGCCGAGCTACCTGTTGTTGCTGGATCTCGGTGGCGGGCGCGACCGGCTCGGCGGATCCTGCCTTGCGCAGGCCTACGCGCTCACAGGGGGCGAGACCCCTGATCTCGACGATGCGCGGGCCCTTCAAGGGTTGTTCGCCGCAATCCAGGAACTGAACAACCGTGACATGCTGCTCGCCTACCACGATCGCAGTGACGGCGGTCTGCTGGCCACGGTAGCCGAGATGGTTTTCGCGAGCCGCCTCGGCGTCGTGCTGACGCTGTCGGGTGCGCGCTGTAGCGGCCGAGGCCATCGGGCTCGTCACCCGCGATGCCCGGCTGGTGGTGCGCAGCGGCGACATGACGGTCCTCGAACTCGACCGGGTCACGATGCAGCGCGAGTGGTCGGAAATGAGCTACCGCATCCAGGCGCTGCGCGACAATCCCGCAACGGCAAAAGAGGAATTCGACCGCATTCTCGACGAGCAGGATCCGGGGCTCAACGTCGTTCTGACGTTCGACCCAGGCGAGGATATCGCGCGCGGGCTGCGCGGCGGCGACCGTCCGCGCGTGGCGGTCCTGCGCGAACAGGGTGTCAACAGCCAGTATGAAATGGCGGCGGCGTTCATCAAGGCGGGGTTCGCGGCCGTCGACGTGCACATGAGCGATTTGCTCGAAGGGCGAGATTCGCTCGAGGCCTACCAGGGGCTGGTCGCCTGCGGTGGATTCTCGTTCGGTGACGTGCTGGGCGCCGGGGGCGGCTGGGCCAAGTCGGTCCTTTACCACGCCCGCACACGCGACATGTTCGCCGCGTTCTTCGCGCGTGGTGACACCTTTGCACTCGGCGTCTGTAATGGCTGCCAGATGCTGTCGCAGCTCAAGGATCTGATCCCGGGAGCGGACCACTGGCCGCGTTTTTTGAGGAACCGCTCGGAGCAGTTCGAGGCACGCCTGAGCCTGGTCGAGATTGTCCAGAGTCCGTCGCTCTTCCTCGACGGCATGGCCGGCTCGCGACTGCCGATCGCCACGTCGCACGGTGAGGGGCGAGCCGAATTCGTTGACGACTCGGCCCGTTACTCGGCTTCCTACACGGTCGCCATGCGCTATGTCGACAACTACGGTGAGGTTGCCGATACCTATCCGGCGAATCCCAATGGCTCGGTCGACGGCATTTGCGGCCTGTCGAGCGAGGACGGGCGCGTGACCATCATGATGCCGCATCCCGAGCGCGTGGCGCTGACGCGGCAGAATTCCTGGCATCCGGACGACTGGGGCGAAGACGGGCCCTGGATGCGCCTGTTCCGCAATGCTCGCACCGCGATCGGCTGAGCATGATGGAGCCGCGCGGCGCACGCATTGCCACGGTGTTCCGGGAACACCCGGCGTTGATCGCGACGGGATTCTACGTACTGGCGTCCTTCGTCGGCATGTTCTGGTCGTGGGCTTACCTGTGGCACTTCGGCATCAACGTTTTCAACTATGCGCAGGTAAGCGATTTCCTGCTGGCATCGCTGAAAGAACCGATTACCTGGTTGCTCGTGATCCTGGCGGTGATCATGGTGCAGGCCGACAACGCTTACAGCCGCCGCGTCGAGCGCAAGGCAAAGTCCCGCTGGTTCCGCTGGTACGGATCGCCGCGGTATCGGCTGATCAACAATGTCGGCGCCGTGAGCCTCGTCTGCGTGTTCATTTTCGTCTATGCGACGCTCGAAGCGGACAAGACGCGCGCGGGCGAGGGCGATGTGGTCGACGTGACGTTCGAAGTGGGCGGGACCGCCAGGCAGGCGACGCTACTGGGTACGACTGGGCAGTTCGTGTTCCTCTATGACACTGCTACCGATCGCGTGGATATACACCCTTTCGAAAACGTGCACGCGATCTCGCTGCAGTCACCGTAGGGGCGGCCAAGGCCGCGAGCCCGCCCCGCCGTCCGGAGTCACGCCGAGGCGAGGTTGTCGTTGTCCGCTTCGGTAACGAAAAAGCGCCGCACCTTGATCGCGCGCGTCAGTTTGCCGCGACGCACGAACAGCTGATAGAACATGTCCTTGAGGATCTCGACGAGGATGCCGGCCTGGGCGCGGCTGAGAAGCGGCAATTCATCGTGGCCGCCCGTACCGAACAGGATCTTCTTGATCGGCGCGAATGACTCGTCGTCGATGCCGGCGATGTCCTGCGCCGTCATGACTTCCTCGAAGGCGCGCAGCTTGCCTCCTTCGCCCAGGGCGTGGAAGGCGCTGACTGCAGTACGACGACACATGGAAGCAAACGCGTTGTAGTTGTTGTGCGAGTAACAGCTCAGGGCTTCCCGGAAGAGCACCTCGGTATCCTTCGGCAGATACGAAAATGCGAAGCGCTCCTTGGGGCGTTCGAGTTCGACGAAATTGCGATACAGCTCGACCTGGTCATCCCGGTACTCGCGTACGCCAAAGCGCAGGAACACCGGGGCGTTGCACGCATCGCACTTGTACACGAGCCCGACGTGTCGCGGCTGGTCGCGCAGCAGGGCTGCGGCATCGGGTAGGGACTGGGGCTGCATGTGCGCGTAGACGCCGCAATAGGGACACTCGAGCCCGATGCGATCGCCGAGCTCGCTGATTATGCCCTGATCCCTGTCGATAATTATCGCCATATCGCTCGGTATTATTGTTTTCAGATCAGCGACTTCAGTATGCCTGCAAAAGCAGGCCGCAACGGTTGCTCATTGACATAATCCGCAAGAAACAGCTCCCCGGCCCGGCTGCAGCCAGTGCGCTTGTCAGGCCTCCAGTCTCTTATACTTGATCCGGTGCGGGTTGTCCGCTTCGGCACCGAGGCGCCGCCGGCGATCCTCCTCGTAGTCCGCGTAGTTGCCGGCGAACCACACGACCTCCGAGTTGCCCTCGAACGCGAGAATATGGGTCGCTATGCGGTCGAGAAACCAGCGATCGTGCGAAATCACGATCGCCGAGCCCGGGAACTCGAGGAGCGCCTCCTCGAGCGCACGCAGGGTCTCGACATCGAGGTCGTTGGTCGGCTCGTCGAGCAACAGCAGGTTGCCGCCTGCTTTGAGCGTCTTGGCGAGGTGGACACGATTGCGTTCGCCGCCTGACAGCAGGCCGATCTTCTTTTGCTGGTCTTGCCCGCGGAAATTGAAACGGCCCACGTAGGCGCGGGACGAGGTCTCGTAGTTGCCGACCTTGATCATGTCGAGGCCGTCGGAGATTTCCTCCCAGACCGTCTTGTCGTCGTCGAGCGCGTCGCGCGACTGGTCGACGGCCGCCACGCTGACCGTGTCGCCGAGGCGCAGCGAACCTGCGTCCGGCTGTTCCTCCCCGGTAATCATGCGAAAGAACGTCGTCTTGCCCGCGCCGTTGGCACCGATGACGCCGACGATGCCGCCCGCCGGCAGCTGGAAACTCAGCCCGTCGATGAGCAGCTTGTCGCCAAAACCCTTCTTGAGGTCTTCGACCTCGAGTACGACATCGCCGAGGCGCGGCCCGGGCGGTATGTAGATCTCGTTCGTCTCGTTGCGCTTCTGGTACTCGGCCGACGACATTTCCTCGAACTGCCTCAGGCGCGCTTTCGATTTCGCCTGGCGCCCCTTCGGATTACTGCGCACCCATTCCAGCTCGTGCTCCATCGCAACTGCCTCAGGCGCGCTTTCGATTTCGCCTGGCGCCCCTTCGGATTACTGCGCACCCATTCCAGCTCGTGCTCCATCGCGCGTTTGCGCGCCTTTTCGCCGGCTTCCTCGATCTTGAGGCGGGCTTCCTTCTGCTCCAGCCATGACGAGTAATTGCCTTCCCAGGGAATGCCGTGGCCGCGGTCGAGTTCGAGGATCCAGCCAGCCACGTTGTCGAGGAAGTAGCGGTCGTGCGTCACGGCGATGACCGTGCTCGGGTACTCGTCGAGGAAACGTTCGAGCCAGGCGACCGATTCGGCATCGAGGTGGTTCGTCGGCTCATCCAGCAGCAGCATGTCCGGCTGAGAGAGGAGCAGCCGGCACAGCGCCACGCGGCGCCGTTCGCCGCCCGACAGCCTGGTGACGTCGGCGTCCCAGGGCGGCAGGCGCAGGGCGTCGGCGGCGACCTCGAGCTTGCGGTCGACCTCCCAGCCACCGGCCGCATCGATCGCGTCCTGCAGTTTGCCCTGCTCCTCGAGCAGCGCGTTCATCTCGTCGTCCGACATCGGCTCGGCGAACTTCATGCTGATCTCGTTGAAGCGATTCAACAGTTCGATCGTTTCACCGAGGCCTTCCTCCACGTTGCCGCGCACGTCCTTGTCGGGGTCGAGTTCGGGCTCCTGTGGCAGGTAGCCGATCTTGATGCCCGGCTGGGGCCGCGCTTCGCCATCGATTTCGGTATCGAGCCCGGCCATGATGCGCATCAGCGTCGACTTGCCCGACCCGTTCAGCCCGAGCACACCGATCTTTGCCCCGGGGAAGAAAGAAAGCGAAATGTCGCGGATCAGGTAGCGCTTCGGCGGCACGACCTTCGCGACGCGGTTCATCGTGTATATATACTGGGCCATGGTGGTACTGCGTGTTGAGAAGCGCGCATTATCCGGTATGCTGCCGCACAAGCAAATTTTCGGGCGCTGGCGATGGGCGAATCGGTGCTGGTTTACAAGGGCGAAGAGATCGCGGCCTACGGCTTCGGCGACCCGCATCCGTTCGGCACCGACCGCCACGACGTGTTCCACGCCGAGCTCGCGCAGGCCGGTCTCGGCGAGGCCGTCCATTTCGGTCACCCACGGCCGGCGCTGGCCGACGAGCTGGCGCTGTTTCACAGCGCCGATTACATCGACAGGGTGTCGCGACTGTCGGCCGAGGGCAGCGGCTTTCTCGATGACGGCGATACGCCGGCGGTAAAAGGCATCTACGAGGCGGGGTCCGCAGTCGTTGGTGCGGTTCTCGGCGCGGTGGACGAAGTCATGCACGGCAACTACGCTCGTGCATTCGTACCGATCGCCGGGCTGCATCATGCGGCGCGTGATCGCGCGGCGGGATTTTGTGTCTTCAACGACTGCGGGGTTGCCATCGAGTACCTGCGCCACAAGTTTGACGTCGGGCGCGTCGCCTACGTCGATATCGATGCGCACCACGGCGACGGCGTGTTCTATGGTTTCGAGGACGACCCGGATCTGGTGTTCGCCGACATCCACGAAGACGGTCGCCACCTCTATCCCGGGACCGGCCACGCCAGCGAGACCGGCAGGGGCAGGGCGAAGGGTACGAAGCTCAATGTGCCCATCCCGCCCGGTGCGGGCGATGCGGAATTCCTGCAGGCATGGGGCGAGGTCGAGCGTTATCTCGATGACCGGCAGCCGGAATTCATCATCATGCAGTGCGGCGCCGACAGCCTCGCGGGCGACCCGATCACCCACCTGCGCTGGACCGAAGAGGCCCATGCGCACGCCGCGGCGGCGCTGTGTCGTCTTGCCGACAAGCATTGCGAAGGCCGCATCGTCGGCACCGGGGGCGGGGGCTACAATCGCCGCAACCTGGCCCGTGCGTGGACGCGGGTCGTACAGGCCTTCGCCGCAACCTGAAAAGGTGCCAGTCACCTTATTCTCGGTTTATAGGTAACTGGCACCTTTAGACTGGAAATAAGGTGACTGACACCATACCATGCCGGTCTCTTTACGCCCCCCGCCTGCGGAGATATCGCTGCATGTTCGACACCTCGAAGACGATCGGGTCATTCGATCCCGAGATCGCGAAAGCAATCGACCTGGAGCACCAGCGCCAGGAAGAGCATATCGAGCTCATTGCCTCGGAAAACTACACGAGCCCCCTGGTGATGAAAGCCCAGGGATCGCGTCTGACCAACAAGTATGCCGAAGGCTACCCGGGGAAACGCTATTACGGCGGCTGCGAGTTCGTCGACGACGTCGAAACGCTCGCCATCGAGCGCGCCAAAGAACTTTTCGGTGCCGCCTACGCCAACGTGCAGCCGCACTCGGGCTCCCAGGCCAACGCCGCGGTCTACCACGCGCTCTGCGAACCCGGCGACACGATCATGGGCATGAACCTCAATGAGGGCGGTCACCTGACGCACGGCAGCCCGGCCAATCGCTCCAGTTCGTCCAGATAGTCAGGCTGTTCCTCCACGGGCGCTGCTGTTGCACCGGCGCCTCGGTGGCAGCAGCTTCCTCTCGAAACCCTGCGATTGCCGGGCCTGGCCGAACAGGGTTCGCGCCGTCTCCTCGGACAGGGCGCGCCGCACGAGCACGGGCACCATGGCCGCGGCGGCGGCAGCATGCGGACGTCTGCACGACGACGACGCACAAGACGCTGCGCGGGCCGCGCGGCGGTCTGATCCTCGCCCGGGAGAACCCGGAGCTCACCAAGCGCTTCAATTCGCTGGTGTTCCCCGGCACCCAGGGAGGCCCGCTCATGCACGTCATCGCGGCCAAGGCCATCGCCCTGAAAGAAGCACTGCAGCCCGATTTCAAGGACTACCAGGCACAGGTTCTCAAGAATGCCAAGGTCATGGCGGAGGTGCTGGCGGAGCGTGGCTACCCGATCGTGTCGGGCGGCACGGAGAACCACCTGATGCTCGTCAGTCTGATCGACAAGGGGCTCACGGGCAAAGATGCCGACGCCGCCCTCGGCCGCGCCTACATCACGGTCAACAAGAACTCGGTGCCCAACGATCCCCAGTCGCCGTTCGTAACATCGGGTCTGCGGCTCGGTACGCCCGCCATCACGACGCGCGGGTTCGGCGAAGCCGAGACGCGTCAGCTCACGGGCTGGATAGCGGATATACTGGACGACCTTGAGAACGAGGAGACGATCGACAAGGTCCGGCAGCAGGTGCTCGAACTCTGCTCCCGGTTTCCGGTTTACGGCTGATCGTTGAGGTGACATGCACTGCCCGTTTTGCGGCCATGACGAGACCAAGGTCATCGATTCCCGCCTCGCCGGGGAAGGCCGGCAGATTCGCCGGCGGCGGCAGTGCCTCGCCTGCAACGAACGCTTCACGACCTTCGAGACCGCCGAGCTCGTCATGCCGCGTCTCATCAAGAATGACAACAGCCGCCAGCCGTTCGACGAGAACAAGCTCCGCAACAGCATGGTTCGGGCACTCGAGAAGCGCCCGGTGCCTGCAGATCAACTCGAAGAGGCGATTGGTCACCTGATCCACAAGCTGCGCACGATGGGCGAACGCGAGGTCCCGTCACGACTGGTCGGTGAGCTCGTCATGGAGGAGCTGCGCGCGCTCGACGAGGTCGCCTACGTGCGGTTTGCCTCCGTTTACCGGCGCTTCCAGGACATTACCGAGTTCGAAGACGAGATCAGGCGCCTGCAGCGCATCTCCGAAGCAGCGGCGAGCCGGGAGCAGATGTCGCTGTTACCCGAACTGCTGGGCAAGAAGAACAGCTGACGATGTCCGGCGCTGCTGACAGTGCCCATATGGCGCGCGCGCTGCAGCTTGCAGCCCGCGGCCGGTACACGGCGCGTCCGAACCCGATGGTCGGCTGCGTGATCGTCAGCGACGGGTCGGTCGTGGGCGAGGGCTGGCATGAAAAAGCAGGCGAAGCGCACGCCGAGATTCATGCTCTGCAAGCGGCCGGTGACAAGGCAGGCGGAGCTACCGTCTATGTCACGCTGGAGCCGTGTGCGCACCAGGGCAAGACGCCCCCGTGCGCCGACGCGCTGGTCGCGGCCGGTGTCGGCAAGGTTGTCGCCGCAATGGAAGACCCCTTCGATGACGTGGCCGGGCGCGGACTGGAGCGTCTGCGCGATGCCGGCATCGCGGTCGAAGTGGGACTCATGCAGGATGCGGCCGAGCAGCTCAACGAAGGGTTCCTGAGCCGGGTCCGTCGCGGCCGGCCGTTCGTCCGGCTCAAGCTGGCCGCGAGTCTGGATGGTGCCACGGCGATGCAGGATGGCGAGAGTCAGTGGGTGACGGGCCCTGCCGCCCGCCGCGACGTGCAGAGGCTGCGCGCCGCATCCGGCGCCATCGTGACCGGCATCGGTACGGTGCTGGCAGACGATCCGTCGTTGAACGTGCGCGATGACGGCATCGAAACGCGCGGACTTCAACCACTGCGCGTCGTTCTCGACACGCACCTGCGGATGCCTGCCGATGCACGGATGCTCACTCTTCCCGGCGAGACGCTGGTGTGCTGTGCGCCCGATTGCGACACGAGCCGCCTGGCAGCCGGTAACGTGGAAGCCAGGGAGTTCGGCGCCCACGGCGATCGCGTGAATGTCTTCGAGGTCCTCGCCGCGCTGGCCGAGCGCGAGATCAACGACGTACTCGTCGAGGCCGGTCCGCAGGTGGCCGGCTACTTCGTGGAAAAGGAACTCGTCGACGAGCTTGTGATTTACCTCGCGCCGCACATAATGGGATCGGAAACCCGTGGCATGTTTGCGACGCCGCACTGGCTGGCACTGGGCGACCGCCAGGCATTGCAGATCACGGACCTCCGGCGGGTTGGCGAGGATCTGAGAATATCGGCCAGGCTGACGAGTTGATGTTTACCGGAATCATCAGGGCAAAGGGCAGGATCACCGCGATGGAACAGCGCGGCGGGGACGTACGCCTGACCGTGCGCTCGCAGGGTTTGCCGTGGAGCGAATTCGAGGTCGGGGAGAGCATTGCGGTCAACGGCGTCTGCCTGACCGCGGTTGCGCTGCACGATGACGGTTTCGATACCGACGTGTCCAACGAGACACTCGACGTGACGGCACTCGGCGGTCTGGCCGTGGGCGCGGACGTCAATCTCGAACCGTCGCTCGCGCTCGGCGAGCGACTCGGCGGGCATCTCGTCAGCGGGCACGTATTCGCCTTGGCATCCGGATTCCGGACGAGTATGCGCGCTATGTGGCGAAAAAAGGCTCTGTCTGCGTTGACGGGGTCAGTCTTACCGTCAATGAAGTATCGGGAAACACGTTCGAGCTGAATATCATTCCACACACGGCTGCAGTAACAATCATCGGCGATTATGCCGAGGGCACAGTCGTCAATATCGAAGTCGATTTGCTGGCACGCTATATCGAACGCCTGCTGCAGCGGGTCGACGACTCCATGTCGATCGAGTTTTTGAAGAGTCACGGATATGCCTGAAAAGACCTCCACCCATCCCACTGCAACGGACACCGTGTTCAGCAGCATCGACGACATCATCGCCGACTTTGCCGACGGCAAAATGGTCGTCATGGTCGACGACGAGGACCGCGAGAACGAGGGCGACCTGATCATGGCGGCCGCAAAAGTGCGCGCCGAGGACGTCAACTACATGGCAACCCATGGCCGCGGCCTGATCTGCCTGACGATGTCCCGCGACCGTTGCCGGCAGCTGCGCCTGCCGCTCATGGTCAGCGAGACGGACCAGCATCATGCCACCAATTTCACGATCTCGATCGAGGCAGCGGAGGGCATCACGACCGGCATCTCGGCGCATGACCGGGCCAAGACGATCCAGGCGGCCGTGGCGCCGGGCGCCCGCCCCGAGGACCTGAGCCAGCCGGGCCATATTTTCCCGGTCATGGCACAGCCGGGCGGCGTGCTGACGCGCGCCGGCCATACCGAGGCCGGGTGCGACCTCGCGCGGCTGGCTGGCCTCGAACCGGCGGCCGCGATCGTCGAAATCCTCAACGAGGACGGCACGATGGCGCGGCGGCCCGACCTCGAGAAATTCGCCCGCAGGCACGGTATCCGGATGGGCACGATTGCCGACCTGATCCGCTATCGGCTCGAAAAGGAACGCAACGTCGAAAGGATTCTCGAGAAGCCGGTCGAGACGGCGTTCGGCGAATTCCAGATGTTCTGTTACGACGATCACATCAACCAGG
>JARRMH010000024.1:0-11939 GCA_037386205.1 Woeseiaceae bacterium
TCGCCGCACGTCAACAAGGATGCTCGTGACCAGTACGAGATCCGGACGCACAAGCGCCTCATGGACATCGTCGACCCGACCGACAAGACGGTTGATGCGCTCATGAAGCTCGAGTTGCCTGCCGGCGTTGACGTCCAGATCAAGCTGAACTAGCCGGCAGGAGGGCGATCAGGCCGGATGCGGGGCGAAAGTCCCTCCGGGTAGCCCCTCCACGGCGGATCTCGCATACGGGAGGGCCTCGAGGCCCGAACCACGGTTCGAGCCCCGCCGACAGGTCTCGCAAGGCATTGATTTCATTGACCGCGAGGACGACCGAAAAAAACGCTGAAAACAGCTTGAATTAAGGGGCGCAAGTCGTATAATTGCGGGCCCGCTGGGGTTGGCCGGACCGGGAGTCGGCCAGCCACAGGAAACCAGATACCAGTCGCCAGGCAATCGAGGGCGACACGGCAAATCCCGGAATTGCCGCACCGGCTGGATGGCCGGTTCGGAGCTTAGGGTCAGCCCCAGAGCAACAGGACTTACGTTCCTGGCGATGGCTGGCCCTTTCGCGTGTCTGGAAGAAACAGGTGTCAGTCACCTTTTTTCGCTTGCACGACACGTGAGCATTGCAGAAAACCCGAAATAAGGTGACTGACACCTGTTTCTTTGGCCGGCGCCAATCGAAGTGCCGGCGGTGAAGATTTTGATTAATGCAGGCGCCGGCCAATCGCAGTCGGCGCGAGGTTTTGAAGATGACGATGGGTCTTGTTGGCCGCAAACGCGGCATGACACGCGTCTTCACGGAGGACGGACTTTCGATTCCGGTCACCGTGATCGAGGCGCAACCGAACCGAATCACACAGGTGAAGACCGTGGAGACGGATGGCTATCGCGCGCTGCAAGTAACAGCCGGGAGCCGCAAAGCGTCCCGCGTCAGCAAGCCTGAAGCCGGCCACTTTGCCGCGGCAAAGGTCGAAGCCGGCGACCTCATGACAGAGTTTCGCCTCGACGATAGTGACGATGGCGAGTTCGAAATGGGCGGTGAAATCAAGGTCGACCTCTTTAACGAGGGCCAGAAAGTGGACGTTATCGGTACGTCGAAGGGCAAGGGCTTTGCCGGCACCGTGAAGCGCCACAACTTCAGGACGCAGGACGCGACGCACGGCAACTCGCTGGCGCACCGCGCGCCGGGCTCGATCGGGCAAAACCAGACCCCGGGCCGTGTCTTCAAAGGCAAGAAGATGGCCGGCCAGCTCGGTAACGTACGCCGCACCGCGCAGAACCTCGAGGTCGTGCGCGTCGATACCGAGCGTAACGTGCTCCTGATCAGGGGTTCGGTGCCGGGCAGCGCAGGCGGCCAGGTCGTCGTGCGGCCTGCGACCAAGGCAAAGAACTAAAGGGCGACGCTGATGAAACTGAAACTGCAGGATAAAGGTTCGGTTGATGTGGCAGAAGCCGCATTCGGCGCCGAATACAACGAGGCCCTGGTGCACCAGGTCGTGACCGCGTACCTTGCGGGCGCGCGCGCCGGAACCAAGGCACAGAAGAATCGCTCCGCGGCTCGCGGCGGCGGTGCCAAGCCCTGGCGCCAGAAGGGCACGGGCCGGGCCCGTGCCGGTACGATTCGCAGCCCGATCTGGGTGGGTGGCGGTCGCGCATTTGCCGCCAGTCCGCGCAACCACAGCCAGAAGGTCAACAAGAAGATGTACCGCGCCGCGCTGCGTTCGGTCTTTGGTGAGCTCGTGCGGCAGGACCGGCTGGTCATCGTCGAGGAGCTCGACCTCGAGGCGCCGAAGACGCGGCTCCTGGCCGCGAGGCTCAAGGAGCTCGAGCTCGACAACGTGCTGATTCTGAACGAGGCGTTCGACGAGAAGGTCTTTCTGGCCGCTCGTAATCTGCCGAACGTGGGCATTTGCGACGTTGCGTCGATGGATCCGGTCGTGCTGATCCGGTTCGAAAAGGTGTTGGTGACGCTGCCCGCGCTGAAGCTGATCGAGGAGCGTCTGTCATGAGCCAGGCTGGACACCAGGAAAAACTGATGACCGTCATCCGCGGGCCGCATCTCTCGGAAAAAGCGCATTTTGCGGCCGAGAACAACCAGGTCGTGCTGCGGGTGCGCCCGGATGCCACCAAGAAAGAGATCAAGCAGGCCGTCGAGCTGCTGTTCGAAGTCAAGGTAACGGATGTTACGACGGTCAACGTCAAGGGCAAGAACAAGCGCTTCCAGATGGTGCGCGGGCGTCGCAAGGACTGGAAGAAGGCTTACGTCAGGCTTGCCGACGGCAGCAACATCGAAGAGTTCTACGGCGGCGAATAAGCGAAAAGGGTTGAAGGATCATGTCTCTGCACAAAGGTAAACCGACATCCGCCGGGCGCCGTTTCGTCGTCCATGTGAAGACGGATGGCCTGCACAAGGGCAAGCCGTACGCTGCGCTGCTCGACAAGAAGTCGTCGAAGGGTGGCCGCAATAACAATGGGCGGATCACGATTCGCCACCAGGGTGGCGGGCACAAGCAGCGCTACCGCATCATCGATTTCAAGCGCGACAAGGACGGGATTCCTGGGGTCGTCGAACGGCTCGAATACGATCCGAACCGCAGCGCTCATATCGCGTTGATCAAGTATGCTGATGGCGAGCGCCGCTACATGCTGGCGCCCAAGGGGCTGCGTGCCGGCTCGCCGGTCATCAGTGGCGAGGATGCGCCGATCAAGCCGGGCAATGCGCTACCGCTGCGTGCGATCCCGGTCGGTACGATGATCCACAATGTCGAGATGAAGCCGGGCAAGGGCGGTCAGCTGGCACGTTCGGCAGGCGCCGCTGCCCAGATCGCCGCGCGCGAGGGCGCCTACGCGACCCTGCGGCTGCGGTCCGGTGAGACGCGCCGCATTCACATCGATTGTCGCGCGACAGTCGGTGAAGTCGGTCACGGCGAACACAACCTGCGCAAGCTCGGCAAAGCCGGCGCCAAGCGCTGGCGTGGCGTCCGTCCGACGGTCCGCGGTGTTGCCATGAACCCGGTCGACCACCCGCACGGTGGTGGTGAAGGCCGTACTTCCGGTGGTCGTCATCCGGTCAGCCCGTGGGGTACGCCGACCAAGGGCGCGAAAACGCGCGCAAACAAGCGTACCGACGGGATGATTGTTCGTCGTCGTCGCAGCAAGAAGCGCTGATTAAAGGATTTTGGGATATGCCACGTAGCGTAAGAAAGGGCCCGTTCGTCGATGAGCATCTGGCGAAGAAGGTGGCCGAAGCAGCAAAGAAGAACGATCGCCGGCCGATCAAGACCTGGTCGCGGCGTTCGATGGTTCTTCCGGATATGGTCGGCCTGACGATTGCCGTCCACAACGGTCGGCAGCACGTGCCGGTACTGATTTCCGAGAACATGGTCGGTCACAAGCTCGGTGAGTTCGCGATGACGCGTACGTTCCGGGGTCATTCGGGTGACCGCAAGACCAAGTAGGAGCGAGTCGTAGGAGCGGCTTCGGCCGCGACAAGGACAACAGATTATGCAAGTAGCAGCAACACTTCGATACGCGCGTATCTCGCCGCAGAAATGCCGGCTGGTGGCTGATGTCATCCGTGGCAAGTCTGTCGATGAGGCGCTGCGTACGCTGACTTTTTCGCCGAAGAAGAGCGCGGGAATCGTGAAGAAGGTTCTCGAGTCGGCTATCGCAAATGCCGAGCACAACCACGGTGCAGATATCGATGAACTGAAGGTGGCGAATATCGAGGTTAACGAAGCGCCAACGTTTCGTCGTTACCGGGCCCGTGCGAAAGGGCGCGGCGCACGCATCATCAAGCGGAACAGCCACATCACGATCCGCGTCGGAGACGAGTAGGTAATTATGGGTCAGAAAGTACATCCAACAGGCATTCGACTCGGCATCGTCAAGGACTGGGCGTCCAAGTGGTATGCCGATTCGAAAGCGTTTCCCGATTACATCAGCGCGGATCACGAGATTCGCACCTACATCAAGGAAAAGCTGAAAGACGCATCGGTGAGCCGCATCACGATCGAACGGCCGGCCAACAAGGTCAACGTTACGATTCACACGGCGCGCCCCGGCATCGTTATCGGCAAGAAAGGCGAGGATATCGAGAAGCTGCGCGCTGAAGTGGCGAAGATGATCGGCATGAACATCCAGGATGTTCGTATCAACATCAGCGAAGTGCGCAAGCCGGAACTCGACGCCCAGCTGGTGGCCGAAGGGATCGCGCAGCAGCTCGAGCGTCGCGTCATGTTCCGCCGTGCAATGAAGCGTGCCGTCACCAACACGATGCGGGTCGGCGCCGAAGGCGTCAAGGTCAAGGTCGGCGGTCGGCTGAACGGTGCCGAGATTGCGCGTTCGGAATGGTATCGCGAGGGCCGGGTGCCGCTGCACACGCTGCGCGCGGACATCGACTACGGCACGGCCGAAGCGCGGACGACCTACGGAATCATCGGCGTCAAGGTCTGGATTTTCAAGGGCGAAGTTTTCGACAAGCCTGAAACCGCGCCTGCAGAGGCGGCAGAGGCGTAAGCAATGTTACAGCCAAAGAGAACCAAGTTTCGCAAGCAGCAGAAAGGCCGCAACCGCGGTCTTGCACACCGCGGCAGTTCTGTCTCGTTCGGCCGGTACGGCCTGAAGGCGACGGGCCGCGGCCGGCTGACGGCCCGCCAGATCGAGGCGGCTCGTCGTGCGATGACGCGTTACATCAAGCGCGGCGGCAAGATCTGGATCCGGGTATTCCCGGACAAGCCGATCACGACCAAGCCGCTTGAAGTGCGCCAGGGTAAGGGTAAAGGCAACGTGGACTACTGGGTGTGCCAGATCCAGCCGGGCCGCGTCCTGTACGAGATGGAAGGTGTCTCGGAAGAAGTGGCACGCGAAGCGTTCCGCCTCGCTGCAGCGAAGCTTCCGTTCGGCACCCGGTTTGTAGAACGGCAGGTGATGTAATGAAAGCAGCGGACCTCCGGGACAAGTCGGTCGACGAGCTCAACGAAGAGCTCGTGGCACTGCGCAAGGAGCAGTTCAACCTGCGCATGCAGCATGCCACCGGCGAACTAACCCATAATCACGAGCATGGCCGTGTGCGGAAAGAGATTGCGCGCGTCAAGACGGTTCTGAATGAACTGCAACGCGCAGCGGGTGATGACAAATGAGTGAAGAGAAGAAAGAACAGCGCACGCTCGTTGGCCGGGTGGTCAGCGACAAGATGGACAAGACCGTAGCGGTGGCTATCGAGCGCAAGATCAAGCACCCGATGTATGGCAAGTACATCCGCCGCACGAGCAAGGTGCTGGCGCACGATGCGGCGAACGAGTGCAAGGAAGGCGATCGTGTTGCGATTGCCGAGTGCCGCCCGGTTTCCAAGAACAAGGCCTGGTCTGTCGTCAACGTCGTTGAACGCGCGGCGGGTCGGTAAGTACATAGGACGCAGTCATGATTCAGATGCAGACAGTTTTGGACGCAGCGGATAACTCAGGTGCTCGCCGCGTGCAGTGCATCAAGGTTCTCGGTGGTTCGAAACGCCGCTATGCCGGCGTCGGTGACGTCATCAAGGTGAGCGTCAAGGACGCAATCCCGCGCGGCAAGGTCAAGAAAGGCGAGATCTACAACGCCGTCGTCGTGCGTACCCGCAAGGGCGTCCGGCGTAACGACGGATCGCTGATCCGTTTCGACGGCAACGCGGCGGTTTTGCTGAATTCGCGTCTCGAGCCGATCGGGACACGTATCTTCGGCCCGGTAACCCGTGAACTGCGAACGAGCCAGTTCATGAAGATTATTTCGCTGGCCCCCGAGGTTCTGTAAGAACTTCCGATTATCTGGACAACGTAATGAACAAGATCAGGAAAGGCGACGAAGTGATCGTCACGACCGGCAAGGACAAGGGTCGCCGCGGTACGGTTCTGCAGGTCATGCAGGATGATCGCGTGCTGGTCGAGGGCATCAACCTCGCCAAGAAGCACATCAAGCCGAACCCGAACATCGGCGAGCCTGGCGGCATACGCGACACGGCCATGCCGCTGGATATTTCGAATGTGCTCGTCTTCAACCCGAAGTCGAAGAAGGGCGAGCGCGTCGGTTTCCGCGTCGAGAAGGACGGCAGCCGCGTGCGCGTCTTCAAGAGCGGCGACAAGGTGGACATCTAAGAGAATTGACATGGCACGGTTACAGGAAAAATACCAGAACGAGCTGGTGGGCGAGCTACGCAACAAGCTTGGCCTGACGAACCCGATGGAGGTGCCGAAGATCACCAAGATTACGCTCAATATGGGCGTAGGTGATGCTGTCGCCGACAAGAAGGTGCTCGAACGGGCGCGCGAGGACATGGAGAAGATTGCCGGGCAGAAGCCCCAGACCACGCTGGCGCGCAAGTCGATTGCGGCGTTCAAGATCCGTGACGGCATGCCGATCGGCTGCAAGGTCACGCTGCGTCGCGAAAGGATGTACGAGTTCCTCGATCGCCTGGTGAACATCGCGATCCCGCGTATCCGCGACTTTCGTGGCCTGAGCCCAAAGTCGTTCGACAAGCAGGGCAATTACAGCATGGGTGTCCAGGAGCAGATCATTTTCCCGGAGATCAATTACGACGAAATCGATGCATTGCGCGGCATGGATATCGTGATAACGACAACGGCGCGCAACGCAGAGGAAGGCAGGGCGCTGCTCGAAGCGTTCAACTTTCCCTTCAAGAAATAATGCAGGAGGGCCTTCAAGCCCGAAATTCGCGGCTGAAACCGCGCCTGCGACAAGGAAACAGGTAAGACCACATGGCCAAGAAATCGATGATTGCGCGTGAACTCAAGCGCGAGAAGCTGGTTGCACGGCAGGCCGAGAAGCGCAAGGCGCTCAAGGCGATCGTTCGCAACGTCAACAGCACCGACGAGGAGCGTGCCGTCGCACAGGCGAAGCTCAACAAGCTGCCGCGGGACGGCAGCCCGACGCGGCTGCGCAATCGCTGCGCAATCACGGGCCGTCCGCACGGCGTGTATCGCAAGTTCGGGCTCGGTCGCAACAAGCTGCGTGAAGCGGCGATGAAAGGCGAGATTCCCGGCCTGACGAAAGCCAGCTGGTAGGCGGAGAAAGAACATGAGTATGACCGATCCGATCGCAGACATGCTGACCCGTATTCGCAACGGGCAGAAGGCACGCAAGGTTGCCGTGTCGATGCCTGCATCCAAACAGAAGGAAGCCGTTGCCAGGGTGCTGGCCGATGAGGGCTACATCACGGGCTACGCGGTCGATGGCGAGGGTGCCGACAGGGAGCTGACGGTGGAGCTGAAATACTTCGAGGGTACGCCAGTCATCGAAAAGCTCCAGCGTGCGAGCCGACCGGGGCTGCGTATCTATCGGGGCAAGGAAGATTTGCCGAGAGTGCTCGGTGGCCTCGGCGTTGCGATCGTATCGACGTCCGCGGGCGTGATGAGCGACCGCCAGGCACGCGAGAAAGGCATTGGTGGTGAGGTTCTCTGCATCGTTTCCTGATGCGTGAATTTCATTGAGAAGAGACAGGACTATGTCAAGAGTTGCAAATGCACCGATTGAGCTGCCGAAGGGCGTCGAGTTCAAGCAGGATGGCAACCTCGTCACGCTCAAGGGCGGTAAAGGCGAGTTGTCGCTCGAGTTGAACCCGGAAGTGGAGCTCAAGCAGGAAGAGAACGTATTGACGCTGAGCCCGCGTTCGGGTTCGCGTTTCTCGACGGCCATTGCCGGGACGATGCGGGCGTTGCTCGCGAACATGACCAAAGGCGTCACGGACGGCTTCGAGAAAAAGCTCGAACTGCGCGGCGTCGGTTATCGTGCGCAGGCGCAGGGCAAGAACCTGAACCTGTCGCTCGGTTTTTCGCACCCGGTCGTCTACCAGGCGCCCGAGGGCGTCAGTGTGGAGACGCCAAGTCAGACCGAGATTGTCGTGACCGGTGCGGACAAACAGCAAGTAGGTCAGGCCGCCGCCGAAATTCGCAGTTTCCGTCCGCCGGAGCCTTACAAGGGCAAGGGCGTTCGCTATGCCGATGAGCGCGTGCAGCTCAAGGAAGCGAAGAAGAAATAACCAGGTAGGACACCGATGAGACTGGATAAGAAACAAAGTCGTTTGCGCCGCGCTCGTCGCGGTCGGGCAAAGATCCGTGAACTGGAGGCCAACCGGCTGACCATTCACCGGACGCCGCGTCACATTTACGCGCAGGTGATCGGTGCGGATGGCAGCAAAGTGCTGGTGACCGCGTCGACGGTCGAGCCTGAAGTTCGCAAGGGAATCAAGAACGGCGGCAACGTCGAGGCAGCCGCGATCGTTGGCGCCCGCATAGCCGAAAAGGCGAAAGCAGCCGGTATCGAAACGGTTGCGTTCGATCGTTCCGGTTTCCGTTATCACGGTCGTGTGAAGGCACTGGCCGATGCGGCCCGCGAAGCGGGACTGAAGTTCTAAAAGAGACTAACCATGGCAAGAAACGAACAGAATCAAGCCGGCGATGACCTGATCGAAAAACTGGTCACCGTCAACCGCGTCGCCAAAGTGGTCAAGGGTGGCCGCCAGTTCGGCTTCACGGCACTGACCGTCGTCGGTGACGGGCAGGGCCAGGTCGGCTTTGGTTATGGCAAGGCCCGCGAAGTGCCGATCGCGATCCAGAAGGCGATGCAGGCGGCGCGCCGGGACATGATCTCGGTCAACCTGAACCACGAGACGCTGCAGTACGCCAAGAAGGGGCGTCACGGTGCGACGGTGGTTTATATGCAGCCGGCTTCTGAAGGTACGGGCGTAATCGCCGGTGGCGCGATGCGTGCCGTGTTCGAGGCCGCTGGCGTGCGCAACGTCCTTGCCAAGAGTTACGGGTCACGTAACCCGATCAACGTGGTGCGGGCGACGATCAAGGCACTGTCGGAGATTCACTCTCCGCAGGCGATCGCAGCCAAGCGCGGCAAGAAGGTCAAGGAAATCCTGGCCTAGGACCAGGTAAACATGTGTAGGAGGGGCCTTGGCCCCGATTCGGGCCCTGAAGGGCCCTCCCACAGCAGGAGCGGCTCTGGCCGCGACAGAGAAATCAAGAGACAGGAACATGGCGAAGCCAAAAGATTTGAAGGTCACGCTGGTCAAGAGCAAGCACGGGCGGCTGAAAAGCCACAAGGCCTGTGTTGCCGGACTGGGCTTGCGCAAGAGACACCAGACGGTGATGGTGCCCGACACGCCCGAAAACCGCGGCATGATCAATCGTGTTTCGTACCTGCTATCGGTGGAGGAAGCCTGACATGCGCCTCAATGAACTGTCGCCCGCGAAGGGCGCGAAGAAAGACGGCAAGCGCCTCGGACGCGGCCATTCCGCTGGCCAGGGCAAGACGAGCGGGCGCGGCCAGAAGGGCCAGCATGCGCGTTCCGGTGGCTATCACAAGGTTGGCTTCGAGGGCGGCCAGATGCCGCTGCAGCGACGCCTGCCAAAGGTCGGTTTTCGCTCGCGTATGGCCAAGTACACGGCCGAGGTCCGGTTGCACGAACTCGAGCAGCCCGAGGCCGACGTCATCGACATCGAGGTCCTGCGGAGCGCCAACCTGGTGCCTGCATTCACGACCAGGGTCAAGGTCATCAAGTCGGGCGAGATCGGCAAGGCCGTCAAGCTCAAGGGTATTGCGGTCACCAAAGGTGCCCGCGAGGCAATTGAAAAAGCCGGCGGCAGCATAGAGGACTAGATGCAGGAGGGCCCTCGGGCCCGAACAGGTTGGCGGCTGAAGCCGCTCCTGCGAAACGGAAACGAAATGGCGAAAAAGCCCCAACAAAATCCGGCGGATCTGGCGAAACAGGCGAGCAAGCTCGGCGAGCTCAAAGTTCGTTTACTGTTCCTGGTCGGCGCGCTGATCGTGTATCGCATTGGCACCTACATCCCGGTGCCCGGCGTGGACCCGGCTGCGCTCGCGGACTTCTTCGATCAGCAATCGGGCAACCTCCTCGGCATGTTCAACATGTTCTCGGGCGGTGCCCTGTCGCGCTTCGGCATTTTTGCCCTCGGCATCGTGCCCTACATTTCCTCGTCCATCATCATGCAGATGGCCAGCCACATCGTGCCGCAACTGCAGCAGCTGCGAAAGGAAGGCGAGCAGGGCCGGCGCACCATTGTCAAGTACACCCGCTACGGTACGGTCGCGCTGTCGAGCTTCCAGTCGATCGCCGCGGCGAGCTGGCTGCAGAACCAGGCCGGCCTCGTCGTCAATCCGGGACCGTCGTTCCTGATCACGGCATGCATTACGCTGGTCACGGGTACGGTGTTCCTGATGTGGCTGGGCGAGCAGATCACCGAGCGCGGTATCGGCAACGGTATCTCGATGATCATTCTCGCCAGCATCGTCGCCGGCCTGCCAGCCGCCATTGCGGGCACGGCGGAACTCGTCCGCAACGGCGAGATGAGCCCGATCACGGCCATCCTGATGCTGGTTGGCGGTATCGCGGCGATCGTGTTCGTCACGTTCATGGAACGCGCCCAACGTCGCATCACCGTGAACTACGCGCGGCGCCAGCAGGGCCGCAAGATGTTCCAGGCGCAGAGCACGCACCTGCCGTTCAAGATCAACATGTCGGGTGTTATCCCGCCGATCTTCGCCTCCAGCATCCTGATGTTCCCGGCCACGATTGCGCAGTTCTTCGGCCAGGCTGCCGAACCCAACGCTGCCCAGCGCGCGCTGCAGACGATCGGCGCGAACTTAGGCCCCGGCCAGCCGATCTACGTGCTGCTGTACGCGGGCATGATCATATTCTTCTGTTTCTTCTACACGGCGCTGATGTACAACTCCAAGGACACGGCGGACAACCTGAAGAAAGCAGGCGCGTTCCTGCCGGGCATCCGCCCGGGGGCGCACACGGCGGAGTACATCGACCGGGTCCTGACCCGACTGACGTTCTGGGGATCGATTTACATCGCAGGTGTCTGCCTGCTACCCGAGTTCGTCCGCATGTTCTACCCGAGCATGCCCTTCAGTTTCGGCGGCACGAGCCTGCTGATCCTGGTCGTGGTCACGATGGACTTCATGTCACAGATGCAGGCACATGCCATGAGTCACCAGTACGAGGGCATGATGCAAAAGGCCAACCTGCGCAACTACGGGCGGGGAGGTCAGTTGAGGTAGTCGGAGGGTCGTCTCCCGTCACGCGGGAAAATCGGGCCCTGATTCGGGGCTGAAGCCGCTCCTACCACCGATTGAATCGGAGAGAGCTCATGAAAGTAAGAGCATCAGTAAAGAAAATCTGCAGAAACTGCAAAATCATTCGCCGCAACGGTGTCGTGCGCGTGATTTGCACAGATGCACGGCACAAGCAGCGCCAGGGTTGATCAGGCAGGTACGACGCAGTGTCGTAGGAGTGCCCCGCGGGCGCGATAAACGAGGTTAGAAAGAATCGAATGGCACGTATAGCAGGCATAAACATTCCGTTGACCAAGCACGTCGTGGTTGCACTGACGTCGATCTACGGCATTGGGAACACGCGCGCGCGACAGATTTGCGAAGCAGCCGGCGTCGCGGCCGACACGATGGTTAAAGACCTCGCAGAACCGGAGGTCGCCAAGCTCCGTGCGGCGGTCGAGACCTTCACGGTCGAGGGTGATCTGCGTCGCGAGACGTCGATGAACATCAAGCGGCTGATGGACCTCGGTAGCTATCGCGGTATTCGTCACCGCCGCGGCCTGCCCCTGAGGGGCCAGCGCACGCGTACGAATGCACGCACCCGAAAGGGTCCGAAACGTCCGATTAAACGCTAATTATGGATTGTAGGAGGGCCTTGCGGCCCGAATTCGCGGCGACAGCCGCTCCCACAGGGAAATAGAATGGCAGAAACAAAGAAAAGGAAGGTCAAAAAGCATGTGGTCGATGCGATTGCGCACATCCATGCTTCCTTCAACAACACGATTATCACGATCACTGATCGCCAGGGAAATGCCCTGTCGTGGGCGACTGCCGGCGGTTGTGGTTTCCGTGGTTCCCGGAAGTCGACCCCG
>JARRMH010000025.1:0-18797 GCA_037386205.1 Woeseiaceae bacterium
AGCAGGTCGTCGTGCATACCCTCGGTGAAAAATTCGTCTTCGGGCTGGTTGCTGCGGTTGTCGAACGGCAGCACGGCGATCGATTTCTCGGGTGGAGGCGTTTGCAGCACTTCCTGTTCAGCGGGCGCCCTTTCCGCGATCGGTACCACTTCAGCGGCAGCCTCCGGTCGGTCCGCAACGCGCGATTCCCAGACAAAGTAAATGAGCGCGGCCGCAAGCAGCCCGATGATGACGCGGTCCAGCTTGCGCCCGGTCATCGGAGTGATGGATGTCGAACGGTCGACCGCGGATTCGCGCTTGATGCCCTCGGGAGTGACTTCGTAGGCCCAGGCGAAGATCAGCGTGACGACAAAGCCCAGGGCAAGGAGCAGCAGTAAAGTCTGCATGACCCACGCGGGTGCATCGATGGCCTCGAGAACGATGTCGGCAACCTGCACGACGAGCCACGCGATAATGGCGTAGGCGATGCCCACGCGAATCACGTTGCGGCGGCCGAGCTCCCCGAAGAATGACATCGGCCGATTCTACTCTGTTAGTGGCTGGAGCGGATGAATGTTCACGAGTGACGGTTCGTGGATGTACATCATGTGTCCGGCCTCGTACATTTCGAGTGTGATGTTGTCACGCAGTTCGTCGGTTATGTCGAGATGATCGATGAAGTGCTCGGTCGCGAGATGCGGGGTTGCGAGATCGTAGTAGCCCTGTTGCACGAGCACTTTCATCTGCGGGTTTTGCATCATGGTATAGGCCAGGTCGATCGCCGTGTTGGGCGCCGGGTTCTTGAAGCCACCGAGATCCGGCTGCGCGTGCCCCCAATCCCAGTTCATCCAGAGGTTGCCGAACACGGTGTAGTTGCCGACATCCTCGACCTCGAGGTCGTTTCGATAGTAGTCCATGAACGCGGCGAGGTAGCCCGGCCCGATCGCCGAGAGCATCGGATCGTAGGTCATGTTTTCCCCGACCTTGTTGATCATGTTGCCGGCGAAACGGGAGTCGACGCGCCCCGCGGTGATGCCCTTCTCACGCAGCAGCTCCTTGTTGAAACGAGCCTCGCTGATACGCAGGTTGGCACGGTCCCAGTAATCCTGGCTCAGGCCCGTGTACTTCTCGAGATTCGCGAGCACGCTGCGCCGGCTGCTGGCGTCCAGGCGGGCGCCCGCCAGAAGGGCCGGGGCATATTCGTTCAATGAAAAGTCGCGGACTTCTGCCATGAACGCTTCGAGGTTGGCAGGTTCATAATCGAGCGCGCCGTGATAGAGCGCCGTGGCAGCGAAGGTTGGCAGAAACATCGCGTGCGGCAGGTCCAGGCCGATGCCGGCAAAGCCCGCGCCCCAGTCCATGAAGGGCGAGACCAGGATCACCCCGTTCAACGCCATCATGTGGTTGGTCAGCAAATAGTACGCGACGCCCCCGGAACGTATTCCGCCGTAACTTTCGCCGAGAATGTACTTTGGCGACGCCCAGCGACCGTTCTCGGTGACGTACTTCACGATGAATTCCGATACGGACTTTATGTCCTGGTCGACGCCCCAGAAATCCTCACCTTTGCCTTCGCCGACGGGTTTGGCGAAGCCGGTGCCAACCGGGTCGATCATGACGAGATCGCTTTCGTCGATGATGCTGTAGGCATTCTCGACGCGGCGAAACGGCCCCTTGCCACCCTGCCCGATGTCCTCGACGACCGCGCGTTGCGGACCGAGAACGCCCATATGCAGCCACAGTGAGGCCGACCCGGGTCCACCGTTGTACGCGAACATAATGGGTCGCGTGCCGGCTTCGGTGCCTTTCTTCGTGTACGCCGTGAACCCTACCAGCGCCTGCGGCTTGTCCTCGGCGTTCTTCATCAGCATCGTGCCGGCCGTAACCGTGTACTCGACGGTCTTGCCGCCAATCCGCGCCGAGTGTTCGGTGACCCAGGTTTTTGCCTCGGGGGCGTCGGCCTGTTGCGGGCCCTCAGTGGGCGTCTCCTCGGCCGGCAACGAAGTGACGACGAATACGATCAGCGCTGCGATAAATTTCGTTGCTTTCATTAAGGTTCCCTGTCTGGGTATCAAAGTTCGAACTGGAGCAGAAAGTAATGGTCGACCAGCAGCGCCGCGAACAGGAAGCCGAGGTAGCTTATCGAGTACTTGAACGTTTTCATCGGCAACTCGACATTTTCCGGCTCGCGCATGATGCGAATCGCGTAGTAGAGGAATATCGCGTCGAGGACCAGCGCTGCGACCAGGTAGATCAGGCCGCTCATGCCGATCAGGTACGGCAGGACCGTTACGAGTACCAGCAGGATTGTGTACAGGAGAATATTGAGGCGCGTGTAGGCTTCGCCGTGCGTCACCGGCAGCATCGGGATATCGACCTTCGCATACTCTTCCTTGCGCGCGATCGCGAGTGCCCAGAAATGCGGCGGCGTCCAGACAAAAATGATCAGGAACAAGAGCAGCGCGCCGGCGCTGATTTCGTTGGTGACCGCGGTCCAGCCGAGAATCGGCGGCGCGGCACCGGCAGCCCCGCCGATGACGATGTTCTGCGGCGTCGCGCGTTTCAGCCACACGGTGTAGACGACGGCGTACCCGATCAGCGAGACGAACGTGAGAATCGCCGTCAACGGATTGACGAGCAGCGCCAGAATCAGCATCGAGATGACACAGAGGATTGTCGCGAAGACGAGCGCCGAACGTTCCGTCAGTTTACCCTGCGGCAGCGGGCGGCCGCGCGTACGCATCATGCGGATATCGATGCGGGCATCGAGCACGTGGTTGTAGACGGCCGCCGCCGACGACGCGAGCCCGATGCCGAGCGTCCCGAACACGAGTGGGCCGATGCCGGGCCAGCCCTGCACCGAGAGAAACATGCCCACGACAGCGGTGAATACGATCAGCATGACGACCCGAGGCTTCGTCAGCTCGTAGTAATCACGCCAGTCCGTGTAGGTTTCCGCCGTCGTATTCAATGCGCTCCCCATCAGCCGATCCGCGACAGTTCCAGCAGGTGGTCGACGTCCTCGACCATGTCGGCGGGGTCGATGTCCGGCGGAAAATACATGACGAGATTGCCGAGTGGATCGATAAGATAGTAGCCACCGGCCTCGAGATCGACCGGTCTCTTGCCCTGCAGCAACTCTGCGAGAGCGCCGTCGTGGATCGCTAACAGGCCGGCGTGCTCTTCGGCCAGCAAGACTGTATCCGGCGGAATGTCACCGTGCAAGAATACACGCACGAGGCGGTCCCTTTCCCTGCCGAGCATGAGTCGCGACTGGCGCAAGGTGTAAAGGGAGAACTCGCAGTCCTCACCGCAGACGCCGGTATTCGCGTACAGCAACACCCAGCGTCCGTCGGTCTGCGCATGCAGCGCCGATTCGGGCAGCGCCTCGGGGAGGCTCGTGATCGGCTGCAGGAGCGCGCCGTGGTTGGTGCGTCCCTCCGGCGCCAGACTGGCACCGCCGAAATACATCCAGGCCGCGACCAGGAGCGGTCCCAGAAAGATTGCAGCGATCAGCAGGAACTGCAGGCGCCCCCTGCCTTGTTTCGTTTCCGTCATTATTTGAATCGCTTCTTGCGGTAGTTCCAGATCAGGAGTCCCGACAGCACGATCCCCATGGCGAACCATTGCAGCGCATAGCCGAAATGCTTGCCCGGGCCGAATTCGGTCGGCACCCAGTGGCGGTAAAAGCCGTGTTCCTCCTCGTGATCCATGAGCAGGACGAACGGTTGGACCTCGCGACCGAGTTGCGCGGCGACGTCCACGGATGACGGGTAAACCGCCGTCCTGGGCCAGTCCTGACCGGGCGTGAACGCTGCGCCCATCTTCATGCCGGCGCGTGGCAGATTTCCGGCCCGGCCGCGTACCGTGACGCGCTCCGTCGGCACGTCGAGCAGCGCGGGATCGACGGGCCCCTCTCTCTTCTCGATCCAGCCGCGGTTGACGAGCAGCACGGGTTCGTCGTCCATGCCCAGTAACGGCGTGATGACGTAGTAGCCGTAGCGGCTGTCGACGATGATGTTTTCGAGCAGCACCTGGCGCGTCCCGTCGTAGCGTCCCGTGACCTTCAGCCGCTGGAAAGGGCGGACGTCCATGCCGGGATGCCAGGTGGAGAACCCGGTCTCGTCCTCGAACATCTGCTGGTCGGCGCGCTTCTCGAGTCCGCGGCTGATTTGCCACGCGCCGAGCGCGGCAAACAGTGCCACCAGCACCCAGCCGACGACGAACGGCAGCCACCCGGGCAACGTCTTTTTTGCATTGGTGTTCACGCTATACTGCCGCCATGAAATTTGTCGTCTATGCCCTGCTGGCCGCGATCGTGGTCAGCCTTTTCACGGCGCTATTCTACCTGCGCCGTGATGACGCCGACTCGCCGAAGATGCTGCGCGCCCTGCAGGTTCGCGTTGCCCTGTCAGCCGTGCTGATCGCGTTCCTGATCGTTTCGTATTTCATGGGCTGGCTGCAATAAAGGGGACAGTGACCCTAACTCCGGGACGGAGCCCGGAGTTAGGGTCACTGTCCCCGGGGCGGTTCCCGCGGCGTTGCTGCCGCTACATCCAGTAGACGAAGACGTACAGCGCGATCCAGACGACGTCCACGAAGTGCCAGTACCAGGCCACGGCCTCGAACGCAAAATGCTTGTCGGGGGTGAAATGGCCCTTGAGCACACGAAAGAAGATCGTGGTGAGCATGATTGCGCCAATCGTCACGTGCATGCCGTGGAAACCGGTCAGCATGAAGAAGGTCGAGCCGTAAATGCCCGACGTCAGCTTCAGGTTCATTTCGTGGTACGCGTGGATGTATTCGACACCCTGCAGGTAGACGAAGATGAAGCCGAGGATGAAGGTCGAGGCGAGGAATATCTTCAGCTGGGTGCGCTTGCCGGCGATCAGCGCGTGGTGGGCGATAGTCAGCGTGACCGACGACGTCAGCAGCAGGACAGTATTGACCAGCGGCAGGCCGAAGGGCGGCATTGCCTCGTAGTCTCCGCCGACGTTGGCCGGGCCGTTGGTCGGCCAGGTGCTCTCGTAGCCCTCCCACAGCAACAGGTTAGTGAAGAAATTGTTGCTTGCCCCACCGAGCCAGGGGATTGACATGTTGCGCGCGTAGAACAGTGCACCGAAAAACGCAGCGAAGAACATCACCTCGGAGAAGATGAACCAGAACATGCCCTGCCGGAACGACTTGTCGACCTGCGCGTTGTAGAGTCCGCTTTGGCTCTCGCCGATGACGTCAGCGAACCATCCGGTGATCATGAACACAATGACCGCGACGCCGGCCAGCATCACGTAGAAGCCGAAGTCAGCGCCGTTAAGCCAGCTCGATACGCCGACCATCATGAACAGCAGGCCAACCGAGCCGACGACCGGCCAGTGGCTGCCATGGGGGACGTAATAATGGTCGTCTGTATGAGTCGTCATCGTGTTTCTCTGGTTCTCAAGTCTTTACCGGTTATTCGACGCCACGCTTGCGGTGTCGTAGAAAGTGTACTGCAGGGTGATCGTGTCGACGTAGTCGGGTAAGTCCGGATCGACGATGAACTGCACGGGCATGGCCTTCTCTTCGTCGGCCGCGAATTCCTGGTTGTTGAAGCAGAAGCACTCGATCTTGATGAAATGCTCGGCCGCCGCGACCGGCACAACGCTCGGCACCGCTTGGGCGACCTTGTCCGCACCCGCGAGGTTCTTCGCCGTGAAGGTCGCGAAATACATCTTGCCCGGGTGCACGGTCATGCTGTCGGCATCGGCCGCGAACTCGAAGGGCGCGTAGGAATTGACCGTCGTCATGAACTCGATACGGATTTCCCGATCGAGGTCGGGTGCTTCCTCGACCGCGACGGCTTCGGTGTTCGTCCGTCCGCCGAATCCCGTGATCTCGCAGAAGACGTCATACAGCGGCACCAGCGCGAAGCCGAAGCCGAACATGGCGACGGCCAGGATCAGCAGACTGCCGACGAGGGAACGGTTTTCCTGCTGTTGCTCTTTCATGTCAGGAACGCAATACCCCGATCAGGATGAAACCTAAGTAGAACGCGAGCGCAATCCCCGCCACGACCAGCGTCGTGCGGCGGATGTTCCTCCTGCGCTCCTGCTCGTCCACGTCTATTCGAATGCTTCGTTGGCGATGCGCGCCTTGGGCGGCGTCGTAAACGTGTGCCACGGCGCCGGCGACGGCACCGTCCACTCGAGGCCGTGCGCGCCTTCCCAGACGCGGTCGTCGGCCTCGGCGCCCTTTTTCGCCGTCAGCAGCACCGCGACGAATATGAGCTGGGACAGACCAAAGCCGAAGGCGCCGATGCTGGCAATCGTGTTGAAGTCCGCGAACTGCGTGGAATAGTCGGGAATACGCCGCGGCATGCCGGCCAGCCCGAGGAAATGCATCGGGAAGAACGTGACGTTGACAAAGATCGCCGACAGCCAGAAGTGCAGCTTGCCGAGCTTCTCGTTGTAGTAGTGGCCGGTCCATTTCGGCAGCCAGTAATAGGCGCCGGCCATGATCGCAAAGATCGAGCCCGGCACGAGCACGTAGTGGAAGTGCGCAACCACGAAATAGGTGTCGTGGTACTGCACGTCCGCCGGCTGAATGGCCAGCATGAGGCCCGAGAAGCCGCCGATCGTAAACAGGAAGACAAATGCGAGTGAAAACAGCATCGGCGTCTCGAAGGTCATCGAGCCGCGCCACATCGTTGCGACCCAGTTGAATATTTTCACGCCCGTCGGCACGGCGATCAGCATCGTTGCGAACATGAAGAACAGCTGTCCCGTGAGGGGCATGCCCACCGTGAACATGTGATGCGCCCAGACGATGAACGACAGGAACGCGATACAGCTCGCGGCGTACACCATCGAGTCGTGACCGAACAGCTTCTTGCGCGCGAACGTCGGAATGATCTCCGACACGACACCGAAGGCCGGCAGGATCATGATGTAGACCTCGGGATGCCCGAAGAACCAGAAGATGTGCTGGAACATCACCGGGTCGCCGCCGCCGGCCGCGAGGAAAAAGCTGGTGCCGAAGAACTGGTCGGTGAGCAGCATCGTCACGGCGCCGGCCAGCACCGGCATGACCGCGATCAGCAGGTAGGCCGTGATCAGCCAGGTCCAGACGAACATCGGCATTTTCAGGAGCGTCATGTCCGGCGCGCGCATGTTGATGATCGTCACGATCACGAGCGGCGGATACATCGTCCAGCCGCCGGCCGGTGCGCCGCCCGGCATGAACAGGGTCGAGAGCAGGATGCCGAATGCAATCGGCAGGATCCAGAACGACCAGTTGTTCATGCGCGGCAGCGCCATGTCCGGTGCGCCGATCTGCAACGGGATCATCCAGTTGGCCAGCCCCACGAACGCGGGCATCACGGCACCGAATACCATGATCAGGGCGTGCATCGTGGTCATCTGGTTGAAGAACTCGGGGTGTACGAACTGCAGCCCGGGCACGGCCAGTTCCGAACGGATCACCATGGCCATGGCCCCGCCGATGAAGAACATCGTCAGGCTGAAGATAAGGTACATCGTGCCGATGTCCTTGTGATTGGTCGAGAACAGCCAGCGCTTGAGGCCCTTGTCCGGACCGTGATCCTCGTGTTCCGCGGCGTGCAGGTCTGCAGCAGTAGTCGCCATATCGTGTTACTCCTTCACTCTGCGCTGGCGAGCTTCGCGTCGCCGTTCTTGCGGGTTTCGATCCAGGCTTGGTACGCCTCGGGCTCGACGACTTCGACAACGATCGGCATGTAGCCATGGTCCTTGCCGCACAACTCGGTGCACTGGCCGCGATACGTGCCGACCTCGGTTGGTTTGAACCAGGTTTCGTTGACGATACCCGGTATGGCGTCCTTCTTGATGGCGAGCTCGGGGACCCACCACGAGTGGATGACATCGTTGGACGTCAGCAGCAGGCGAACCTTGGCGTCGCGGGGAACGACCAGCGGGCGGTCCACGTCGAGCAGGTAATTGTCGACGCTCCTGACGTCTACCTCGGCATCGAGAATGCGTGCATCGAGGCTCGGCCGCGCGAGGCTCGAGTAGAAATCGATTCCTTCGTCCTGGTAACGGTAATGCCACTTCCACTGGTACGCCGTGACCACGATCGAGAGGTCGGGATCGCGTGAATCCTCGGCTTTCAGCATCGTCTCCGCCGCGGGCACTGCCATTAACAGCAGTATGACGACCGGGATGGCCGTCCAGATGATTTCGGCCGCCGTGCTGTGGGAGAACGTCGCCGGCGTTGCGCCTTTCGACTTGCGGTGCTTGATCAGTGAAATGATCATCACGCCGAAAACGACGATGCCGATGGCAACGCACCACCAGAACACCATCATGTGCAGATCGTACGTTTCTTTCGACAGCTCGGTCACACCTTTGGGCATGTTGAGCGCCCAGTCGGCATGCGCTGAACCCGCGACCAAAACACCGAGCAAGCTGAGGAACGATTTACGTGTCATTAGTTGTCCACCCTGCAATCGCCTCGGCGACCGCAATCATCTTAAGTTCCGGATGTGACGAATACTGGACGTGCCAGTGAGCGCAGGCCCGGTGAACCCGGGAATCCGTCGATTGGCCGGTTTGACCATCTCCAATGGTCAAAAACGCGTGGGCAGTTTACTCAATCGAACTCGTCCATGCAATCCTTCTAATGGACGCGGCCTTAGCATTAATTGTTATTTAACAAGAGGTTACCTGCGCAACGGAATCCGGGTCGCATCGACACGAAAATCAGTTGCATCGACGCCCGGCCCGCAGCCCCAGCAATGGCCATAAACGAGTTCCAGATCGAGCCGGATTCGACCGTCCGGATCGGTGCCGGCGAGTGCCTCGGTCATCGCCTGAAAACGGGTCCGCCCGACGAGCCCCCGGCCACGATCGGCAAGGCTGTTGCGCCCCCCCGCCCGGGTCAGGTCGGCGAATAATTTGTCGGGATTCCCGTAGGTTACGCTAAGCCGATCGACGTCGAGCACGGGGTCCTGGAGACGGGCGCGCACCAGCGCATCGCCGATGTCGTGCATGTCGGCAAAGCGATTGACGTGGCTGCCGTCATCGACGGCCGCCCAGGCCGTGGCGAGCTCCCTGAAGCTGTCCGGCCCCAGGGTAGCGAACGCGAATACGCCGCCCTTTTTCAGCACCCGCGCGACCTCGGAGAATACCTGCGCCGGATCCGGCAGCCATGGCAGCAACTGGTTGGTGACCACAAGGTCGAATGCGCCGTCGGCAAACGGGAGCCGCTCGGCGTCGGCCTGCACGCGCGAGACTGTCGCCAGCCAGGAGCGACGTGCGCGCATCAGCATCGGGCGGCTGAGATCGAGCGACACGACGTGCGTGCGCCGAAAGCGCTTGCGCAGGGCACGCCCGGTGCTCCCGGTCGCCGCGCCAAGATCGAGAACGGTGCGGACATCGATGACCAGCGGGTCGAGTCGTTCGAGCAGCCCTTCCCGGGTAACCGCGTGGACGAAATCAGCTTCGTCGAAGTGCGCCGCAGCCCGGTCGACCCGCCGACGAATATCACGCTTTACGAGCATCCGGGAACGGGAGCACGCTTTCCCAAGGATTCGCGGTGAAACGCCGCTGGGCAAACTGCGCCCCGGCGCGGGATCATCGGGTGCATGAATCCTCTCGCGTTGTTACGCGCATTCGACGATGCTGTCATGCCGGTTCGTTGCGTGTTTTGCGGCACGCGGGTGCGCGCCGGCGAGGGCATCGTTTGCAGCGATTGCTTCGAAGACCTGCCCTGGCGATACAGCGCGCCGGCGCCGGTCCGCTCGCCGCTCGAACACGAGATCGCCCCGCTCGCCTACGAATTTCCGGTCGATGCGGCGATCAAGTTGCTCAAGTTTCGCCGGCGGCTGTATTACGGACCGGCCCTGGCGCAGCTTGCCTGCGCAGCGCTCGACGACCTGCCTGCCGGGATCGATGCGGTCCTGCCGGTGCCCCTGCACTGGCGCCGTCAATGGCTGCGCGGTTTCAACCAGGCACACGAAATCGCGAAACCGGTAGCGAAGTGGCTCGGCGTGCCGCTGATCCGCGACGTGCGGCGCCGCCGGGCAACCGCTCCCCAGTCGGGACTCAGCGCCCGCGGGCGGACCGACAATCTGAGGAACGCGTTCGATGCCCGGCGCGGCATTGCCCGCCGGCATGTCCTGATCATCGACGACGTAATGACGACGGGAACGACCGTGCGCCAGCTCGGCAGGGCCGTGCTCGCAGCCGGCGCGGCTAGTGTCAGCGCGCTCGCGGTTGCGCGTGCAGGGCCGTAAATTATCATCGCTCCTGCCGCTGGCTGGCACGAATTTCCGCACGGGCCTGAAAGCATGCTTCCGTCCGGATCGTGCCGTCCTTTGAGGGCTAGGCGACCGGGTGAAACGTGTAGTTCAGCACGATGCCAATAAAGATCACCATGCCGATATAGTGGTTCTTGACGAACGCCTCGAAACAGCCGGCGGGCTGGCGGTCGCGAGCGAGCCATAAATGCCAGGCCATCATGCCGGCGGCAACGACGACCGATGCGTAATACCAGGCGCTGAGCTCGGCCTGGAGTCCCACCAGTATCAGCGACAGCAGCATGAGGCCCTGCAATCCCGCGATGACGAACAGGTCCATCTCGCCGAACAGGATGGCTGTCGACTTGACGCCGAGCTTCTTGTCGTCTTCGCGATCCACCATCGCGTAGAACGTATCGTAGATAACGGCCCAGACGAGGGCCGTGCCGAACAGCAGCCACGCGAGTGTGGGCGTGCTGCCGGTCTGGGCCGCGAATGCCATCGGGCACGCGAGGCCGAATGCGGCCCCGAGGAACACCTGCGGGATCGATATCCAGCGCTTGACGAACGGGTAGGCGAAGGTCAGGAAGCCGCCGACGACAGCCAGCACCTGTGCGAGCTTATTGAGCATCGAGGCGAGCCCGAGCGCGATCAGCGCGAGGGCGAGGAACAGCATCAGGGCTTCGAACGGCGCCACGGCGCCCGTTGCCAGCGGCCGCGAGCGGGTTCTTTCGACGTAAGGGTCGATCTTGCGGTCGACGAAGTCGTTCAGGACGCAACCGGCCGAGCGCATGACGAAGACGCCGGCCATGAAAATAATGAACAGGCCTTGGTCGGGGTTGCCCTCGCCCGCGAGCCAGAGCGCCCACAGCGTCGGCCACATCAGCAGCCAGATGCCGATGGGTTTGTCGATGCGCATGAGCTTGCCGTAGTTGCGCACCTGGCTGACGATCTCGGGCGCATAATTTGTGAGGGCGCGGGTCTTCATGGCCGCGATTCTACACTTTGCCGTAACGACCGGCATCGCCGAGCCAGCGCCGCACGATCGCTGTTGCGCGGTCGGGCGAGGCTCGACTGATTTCCTCGGCCGTGCGCTGCACCTGCGGCATGAGTTCGGCATCGCGTGCGAGGTTGGCGACCCGGTAGTCGGGCAGCCCGGTCTGGCGGGTGCCGAGCAGTTCGCCCGGCCCCCGGAGCTCGAGGTCGCGCTGCGCAACCACGAAGCCGTCGTTGGTCTCTCGCAGCACAGCCAGGCGCTCCTTGGCGATCCGTCCGAGCGGAGCCCGGTAAAGCAGAACGCAATGACTCTGCGCGGCACCGCGTCCCACCCGGCCGCGCAGCTGATGCAGCTGCGAGAGCCCCATGCGCTCGGCGTTCTCGATGATCATCAGGCTGGCATTGGGTACGTCGACACCCACCTCGATGACCGTCGTCGCAACCAGCACCTGGATCAAACCTTGCTTGAATGCCTGCATGCCCTTTTCCTTCTCGGCCTGCCGCATGCGGCCGTGGACGAGGCCGACCCGCAGTTCGGGCAGCGCTTCGCTGAGCATGGCGTAACTCTTTTCGGCTGCCTCGTAGTCGAGCACTTCGGATTCCCCGATCAACGGGCAGACCCAGTAAGCCTGCTGGCCGGCGGCGACCGCGGCCCGCACTCGCTCGACGATTTCGCCGCGGCGGGCAGCGGGTACGGCGATCGTCGTAACGGGCTGGCGGCCGGGGGGCAGCTCGTCGATCACCGACGTATCGAGGTCGGCGTAAGCGGCCATGGCCAGGGTTCGCGGTATCGGAGTGGCGGTCATGACGAGCTGGTGGGCGTGGCCGTCCTTGCCGGCGCCCTTGTCGCGCAACGCCATGCGCTGGTGTACGCCGAAGCGATGCTGCTCGTCGATCACGACCAGCGCGAGACGGCGGAATTCGACGCCTTCCTGGAACAGCGCGTGGGTGCCGACGACGAGTTCGGCGCTGCCGTCGGCAATTGCCTCGAGCGCCTCGCGGCGGGCCACCGCACGCTGGCTGCCGCTCAGCCAGGCCGGCTCGATGCCGAGCGGGCGAAACCAGTCGGAGAAGTTGCGCCAGTGTTGCTCGGCCAGGATTTCGGTCGGCGCCATGATCGCGACCTGCACGCCGCAGGCGATCGCCTTGAGGCATGCGATCGCCGCGACCACGGTTTTGCCGGAGCCTACGTCGCCCTGGACGAGCCGCATCATCGGGTGCGGTTCGGCGAGGTCGGCGAGGATCTCCGCGACGACCCGCTCCTGCGCCCCGGTCAGTGCGAACGGCAGCCCTGAGGTGAAGGCATCGACGCGATCCTGGCCGCCGGTCAGTGGCGGGGCGTTCTGCCGCTCGGCCAGCGCCCGCAGGTTCCTGAGGCTCAGGTAGTGCGCGAGCAGTTCCTCGAACGCGAGCCGTTGCTGGCACGGGTGCGTGCCGGCCATCAGCTGCTCGACGTCGGCATCGGCGGGGGGCCGGTGCAGGTAGCGAATCGCCTCGGCCAGCGACGGCATGCCAAGCCGGCCCGTGACGTTTTGCGGCAGCAGTTCCGCGGGCGGGGCTTGCTGCATGAGGCGCAGGGCCTGGTCGGTGAGGTTGCGCAGGCGGCCCTGCTGCACGCCTTCGGTCGCCGGATAGATCGGGGTCAGGGCGTCGCTCGTCACCGATTCCTGGCCAGGGCGCAGCAACCGGTACTCGGGATGGATCATCTCGAACCCCGAGGAACCGCGCCGGACCTCGCCGAAGCAGCTGACGTGCACCCCGGCCCTGAACTGCGCCTGTTGCTGACGGGAAAAGTGAAAGAAACGCAGCGTGAGCTGGCCGCTGCCGTCGCCGATGCGCACCAGCAGGTTGCGCCTGCCGCGATAGACCACCTCGGTCAACATGACCTCGCCCGCCACCAGGCAGCGCGTGCCGGCCACGAGCGCGCCGATGCGCATCAGCTGCGTCCGGTCCTCGTAGCGCAGCGGCAGCAGGAACAACAGGTCTTCGACGGCCGAAAGACCGAGCTTGCCGAGCTTTTTCGCCAGCGCCGGACCGACGCCCTTCAGATCTGTGAGTGGCCGCACGCGCAACGCGCGCTCCTACAGCGACAGGATCGCGTCGGCCTCGATGTCCACGCCCTTCGGCAATGCGGCAACCTGCAGCGCCGCGCGTGCCGGGTACGGCTCTGCAAAGTACTCGGCCATGACTTCGTTGACGGTCGCGAAGTTGTCGAGATCCGTCAGGAAGATCGTCAGCTTGACGGCGTCACCGAGGCTGCCTCCCGCTGCTTCGGCGATCGCCTTGAGGTTGTCGAATACCTGCCGTGCCCGGGCCGCGAAGTCCCCGCCCGATAGTTCCATCGTTGCCGGAACCAACGGGATCTGTCCGGAAATAAAAACCAGGTCTCCGACCCTGACGGCCTGGGAGTAGGTGCCGATCGCGGCCGGTGCCGCGTCCGTGTGTATCGTTTGTCGTGTCATAGCTTCGTCCGTTGAGCGGCGCTCATGCGATCGGGCGGGACACCCTGATCACGTTGGGCATCTTGCGTACGCTGCGCATGATGTTCGCAAGATGAATCCGGTCATGCACCTGCAGCAGGAATGTGAGGGTCGAGACATCCTCGTGTCGCGCTACGACCTCCACCTGCTCGATGTTCGAATCGCTGTCGGCGATCGTGGCCGCGACTTCGGCCAGCACGCCGGTACGGTTACGTGTTTCGCACTGGATCTGGCAGGTGAAATCGCGTTCGATGTTCTTTTCCCAGGACACGGCGATCCATTTTTCGGGCTGTTTGCGGAAATTCGACAGGTTGCCGCAGGAATTGCGGTGGATGACGACGCCGCGACCCGCGGTCAGGTAGCCCATGACCGGATCGCCCGGCAGCGGATAGCAGCACTTCGCATAGCTGACGACCATGCCCTCGGTGCCCGCGATCACCAGGCTGGCAACGTCTGCCCCGGCTTCGTCGTTCTCGTCGGCCCCGAGCAAATAGCGGGCGGTCAGGGGCGCGAGTCGCTCGCCGAGGCCGATTTGCTCGAACAGCTCCTCGCTGTTGTTCAGACCGAGCTCCTCGAGGGTCTCTCCCATGCGCACCTTGCCCACCTTGCGCAGGCTGGAGCCGAGATCCTTTAGCGACTTGTCCAGCAGGCGTTTGCCGAGGTCGACCGACTCGGCCGTGCGCATGTTCTTCATATGCTGGCGAATCGCGGTACGCGCTTTCGCCGTGCGCACGAACGTCAGCCAGTGCGGGTTCGGCCGGGCGCCCCGGGCCGTGATGATTTCGACGGTCTGCCCGTTCTGCAGGGGCGTACGCAGCGGGACGAGGCGGCGATTGATCTTCGCGGCGACGGTCCGGTCGCCGATGTCCGTGTGCACGGCATAAGCGAAGTCGACCGTGGTCGCGCCTTTCGGCAGCGGCATGATGTCGCCCTTGGGCGTGAAGACGTAAATCTTGTCCGGGAACAGGTCGACCTTGACACTCTCCAGGAATTCCTCGGACGTGCCGGTCCGCTGCAGTTCGGCGAGTTTGGCGAGCCATTCGCGGGCACGGCGCTGCGGCGTACCGTCCGACTTGTCCTCGGCTTTGTAGATCCAGTGGGCCGCAACGCCGGATTCCGCAACGCGATCCATGTGGCGCGTACGAATCTGCACTTCGAGGGGCAGGCCCTTCGGCCCGAACAGGGTCGTGTGCAGCGACTGGTAGCCGTTGATGCGCGGGATGGCGATGTAATCCTTGAAGCGACCCGGCATGGGCTTGTAGAGCTGGTGCACGAGGCCGAGCGTCTGGTAGCAGGTCGTGACGTCGTCCACGATGATGCGAAAGCCATAGACATCGACGACGTCGGACAGCACCCGCTTTTTCTCAGCCATCTTGCGATAGATACTGTAGAGGTGTTTTTCCCGCCCGATGATGTCGCCCTCGATGCCTTCTTCCTCCATCGCCTTGGCGAGCCGATCGGAAATGCGCTTGACGATCTGTTTCTGGCTGCCCTTGCTCTTTTTCAGCGTGTTCTCGAGTACCCGGTAACGAAACGGGTACAGATGCCGGAAGCCGAGGTCTTCGAGCTGCACCTTCATGCTGTTGATGCCGAGCCGGTTGGCGATCGGCGCATAGATGTCGAGCGTCTCGCGCGCGATCCGCTTCTTCTTCGCGGTGGGCATGGCGCCGAGTGTCTGCATGTTGTGCAGGCGATCCGACAGCTTGACGAGTATGACCCGGATGTCCTCGATCATCGCGAGCATCATCTTGCGGAAGCTTTCGGCCTGCGCTTCGGCGCGGCTGCGGAACTGGATCTGGTCGAGCTTGCTGACGCCGTCGACGATCAGCGCCACGTCTTCACCGAATTTCTCGGTGATCTCCTCGAGCGAGGCCTCGGTGTCCTCGACCGCATCGTGCAGGATGGCCGCGCAGATCGCCTCCCAGTCGAGGTGCATCTCGGCGAGTTCCTGGGCCACCGCCACGGGATGGGTAATGTAGGGTTCGCCCGACTTGCGCGTCTGGCCTTCGTGGGCTTTCGAGCCGAATTCGTAGGCTTCGACTATTCGCGCCACGTGATCGTCAGGCAGGTAGGACTCGAGCGTCGCGACCAGCTTGCGCATGCCATGATCCCGGCGCGAGGCACCGGGCAATCGTGACAGTATCGTGGCCGCGTAATCCATACCCCAATATTAACGGGGAAGCGGCATTTTGGGTGACTTAATCGCCGATGGAGATACCGCGCACGGGCAGCGTTTCTTCCCGATCTTCCTGCTGCATCAGCTCCTCGCCCGGCGGCTGCTCGATTTCGTCGAGGATCGCGGGCGTCACGAGCCCGTCGGCGATTTCGCGCAGCGCGAGCACCGTCGGCTTGTCGTTTTCGAGCTCGACCATCGCTTCGGCGCCGTGGGCGATGCGCCGGGCGCGCTTGGCGGCGACCAGCACCATTTCGAAAATGTTGTCGATATTGTCGAGACAGTCTTCAACGGTTATGCGTGCCATTTCGTTCTTCCTGAGGGGGACAGTGACCCTAATTCTCGGGCGCGGCATTGCGCCAGGGCAGTTAGGGTCACTGTCCCCGGCCGTCGGCGCCAGAGCATATAACCAAACGTTATTATGCTTGCATGAGTGCGCCGACCTGCTCGCGCAGCGCCGGGTTCGACGTCGACGATGCGTCGCCGTTGCCGGCCAGCACGTCTTCAAGATCGGCAACGGCCTGGTCGAGGTCGTCGTTGATGATGACGTAGTCGAATTCGTCCCAGTGTGACATGTCGGAGACGGCGTCGCGCAAACGGCGCTCGATAACCTCCGCAGAGTCGGTGCGGCGGTCGCGCAGGCGGCGCTCGAGCTCTGCGACCGACGGCGGCAGGATGAAAATCGTCACGCAATCGGGCATCGACTCGCGCACCTGGCGGGCGCCCTGCCAGTCAATTTCGAGGACGACGCTGCGATTGTCGGCGAGGTGTTTCTCGACCTGGCTGCGGCTGGTCGCGTAGTAATGGTCGAAGACCTCGGCGTACTCGAGCAACTCGCCCTCGTCGCGCAGGCGCATGAATTCCTGCTCGTCGACGAACAGGTAATCGACTCCGTTGGCCTCGTTGCGGCGCGGTTTGCGCGTCGTGTAGGAGATCGAAAAACGCAACTCGGGGTGCCGGGTGACAATGGCATGCACGAGCGTCGTCTTGCCCGCACCCGACGGCGCGGCAAACACGTACAGCTTGCCCTCGGCCGTTGCGTGCATTACTCGACGTTCTGGATCTGCTCGCGCATCTGCTCGACCAGAACCTTGAGGTCCACGGCGGCCCTGGTCGTCTCCGTGTCGGCCGATTTCGACGCCAGCGTGTTGGCCTCCCGGTTCAGTTCCTGCATCAGGAAATCGAGGCGCCGGCCGACCGGCTTGTCGGCTGTAATCGCATCGCGAATTTCGACCAGGTGACTTTCCAGGCGATCGAGCTCCTCGTCGACGTCGAGCTTCGTCGCGAGAAGCGCCAGTTCGACCTCGAGCCGCGCCGCATCGGCCTCGACCTCCAGCGCGTCGATGCGTTCCTGTTGCTTGTTGCGAACCGCGGCAAGTACGTCGGGCATGCGCGCGCGGACGCTCTGCGCGATGCTCTCGATGTCCGTGCACCGGGCCTCGAGCATTTCTGCAATCCGCTTGCCCTCGCTCGCGCGCATCTCGTCGATGGCGGCGAGCGCCTTGGCGAACAGCTGCCCTGCCCCGGCGAACAGCGGCTCGACATCGATTTCGGGTTGCTGCACCACGCCCGGCCAGCGCAGGATATCGATCGGGTTGACCGCAGCGACGTTCGGGAGCTTCGCGGTCAGGTCCGATATGCGATTGCCGATGAGTTCGACGAGCTCGGTATCGATGCTGAGGTCGCTGTCCTCGTCGACGGCGCGACGGTAATAGAACGCGCACTCCACCTTGCCGCGGCCGAGGGCGCCGCTCGCCTGCTGCCGGAACGCCTGTTCCTTCGGCCTCAGTTCCTCCGGAAGCTTGAACTGGACGTCGAGATAGCGATGGTTGACGGCCCGGATCTCCCACGTCAGGGTGCCGAGTTCGGTTTCCGCGGACTCTCGCGCGAAGCCTGTCATACTGTGTAACATAGCGGCACATTCTAAGCTGCAGCCGCAGTGGATAGCCACCGAGCGTTTATGCAAATCGAATCCGCCAAGGTCTCCGCTCTCGGGGACCGCGAAGATAACCAGGACCGCGCCGCCGTCGTCATGTCCGAAGATGCGGCCCTCATGCTCGTGTTCGATGGCATGGGCGGGCACTCCGATGGCGCCAGGGCGGCCGAGACCGGGCTGAAGACCGTGCAGGACATGTTCACGGCAGCGGCGCAACCGATTCTCGATCCGCAAGGCTTTCTGTACATGGCCTTGTCGCGGGCCCACGACAGCGTCGTCGCGCTCGGCACCGATGTCGACGTCGATTTCCGGCCGCGCGCGACCTGCGCACTGTGCCTGGTGCAGGAAGGCTTTGCGTTCTGGGCGCACGTCGGCGACAGCCGCATCTACCAGGTCCGCAACGAGCAGGTCCTGACGCGTTCACGGGACCACAGCCATGTCGAGGTGCTGATCCAGGAAGGTGCGATCACCGAGGAAGAGGCGCAGGATCACCCGATGCGCAATTTCGTCGAATGCTGCATCGGCGGTGACATGCCCGTTCCCGATATGAGCATTACGGGCGGCAAGAAGCTGCTGCCGGGCGATGTGCTGCTCGCCTGCACGGACGGTCTCTGGTCCGGGCTGAGCGATACGGATATGGCCGCGATCGGCAAGCCCGGTGAGGAGAATCTCGCCGCCAACCTGAAGGCGCTCAGCATGAAGGCCCTGAGCGCCAATTCTCCGTACAGCGACAATACGTCCGGCACCGCGCTACGCTGGCACAGCTGAAAGCCACGCCCCGAAAGGAGAATCCCCATGCGCCCAAGCGGCCGCCAGGCAACCGAAATGCGCGCAGTGCGCTTTACTCCCGACTTCACGATACATGCTGAAGGCAGCGTTCTCGCCGAGTTCGGCAATACGCGCGTGCTGTGTACCGCCAGTGTCGAGGACCGCGTGCCGGTCTGGATGCGGAACAAGGGCCGCGGATGGGTAACAGCGGAG
>JARRMH010000026.1:0-11778 GCA_037386205.1 Woeseiaceae bacterium
ACGTTGCCGCTCGCGTCTTCTTCGATTTCTGTCGTACAGCAATCGCAGGCAATACGCTTCGATGTTTCCGCAGAAACGTGCGGGCCGTTCTCGAGCTGTGCGCTGCGGGTATCGTCGGCGGCGACGTGCACCACCACCTGGTAACGATCTGCCGTCGAACCCGCATTCTCGAGGTGATTGAGATAGGTCTCGGCAACCTCTGCCAGCGCATCCGCGCGGCGCGCCGCTACCGGGATCTCGTGCTCGGCATCGAACGCCTGGTCCATCGCCGCTTCGAGCGCCTTGACGATCACCTCGCCCTGGTCGGCCGGTATGCGCGCTTTCATCACCATGCAGCCCTCCTCATCGTAGTGACAGGTGACCTCACGGGCGAGGTAGATCTCCTCGGCCACATCCGGTTGTTGCAGCTTCTCGACACGCCGATACTGCGAGATGAGGCGTTCCACGTAACTGGCCGTGCCGTGCTTGGCCACCATCATCAGAAAATCCTCGTTCTCGGGCCTCGCCACTCGCGTCATTGCCCTTACCTTCGAGTAACTCAGCTCGCCGGCGGCGAACGCAGCGCTGATCTTTGGCAGGTCGGCCAGTGCATGCGCCACCCGCAGGTGCTCCCGGGCCGCACAGCGCCCGACGCCACAGTGAAAGCCCAGCCATTCGCTGCACGACCTGAATCCCTGCTCCGCCCAGTAGCGACAGTCATCGAACTCACGGATCAACTCCAGCAGGTGACACGTAGCGGCGGCGATGCGGCCGCTCAATTCGGCGATTTCAGCGCCCAGCTGATCGGCTGCGGTGGCAGCAGGACGGGATGCAGCAGCGACGACGGCAGACATGATTTCCTCCCTGGACAGGTACTGGCTAAACATACAGTATTATACATATTACCAACTGATAATAAGAGATTATTTACCCGTTTCTTTGAGTCTTCCGACCTTCCCGGCGTAACGAACCCAGAATCCCTAGTACACTCCCTAGCCACGCACCGATCCGCAGGACAAACCCGCTATATGCGCGCACTGATATGCACCGAATACGGCGACTTCGAAAACCTCGTCATCGACAATCTCGATGATCCTGTCCCGGGCGATAATGAAATCCTGTTCGATGTCCACGCCGCCGCATTGAATTTCGCCGACCTTCTGGCGGTTGCCGGCAAGTACCAGGTGCGCACGCCGCCGCCGTTTGTCCCGGGCAACGAGGCGGCCGGAATCGTGACCGCTGTCGGTGCAGGCGTGTCGAACTTCAAACCCGGCGATCGCATCATCGGTGCCCTGCGCGGCGGCGGGTTCGCCGAACAAGCCGTGGTCGATGAGCGTTTCGCGCTGCCGATGCCAGACCGCCTCGACTTCGAACAGGCGGCCGCCTACTCGGTCGCCTACGGAACGAGCTACCACGCCCTGAAACAGGCGGGCCTGCAACCGGGCGAGCGCGTACTCGTACTCGGCGCAGCCGGTGGTGTCGGCTACGCTGCCGTGGAACTGGCAAAAGCGATGGGAGCGACCGTCATCGCCGCAGCGAGCACCCGGGAAAAGCTCGATTTCGCGGCCGAGGCCGGTGCCGATTACGGTATCGATTACAGCGAGGAACCGCTGCGCAAGGCAGTGGGAAACCTGACCGACGGTCTCGATGTCGATGTCGTATACGACCCTGTCGGCGGCGACCTCGCCGAGCAGGCGCTGCGTGCCACCGCCTGGCACGGGCGTTACCTCGTCGTCGGTTTCGCGAGCGGCGAGATCCCGTGCCTGCCGCTCAACCTGGCGCTGCTCAAGGAAGCGAGCATTATCGGCACCTGGTACGGCACTTGGGCCGCAAAACACCCGGAGGCCTTCGCCGAGGACGCACGCGAACTTCGGGCCATGGTCGAGTCGGGCAAGATCTCCCCGCGCTACAGCGCCGCCTACGACTTCGGGCAATTCGCGGCAGCCTTCCGCCTGCTCGCCGGGCGGCGCGCGCTCGGCAAGGTCGTGCTGCGCATGCGAGACGCCTGACGCACGTGCGGCTGCTCGTCGCGATACTCGCGCTGCTCGCAAGCGCCAGTGCCCTCGCCCATCCCGAGGACGAACTGTGCGTACCGGGGGAAGACGGCATGGACCCCGAGCTCTGCGCGATGCTCGCTGAAATGAACAGCGCCGAGGGCGCGCTGGATCAGACCGGCAACGAGGAGTTGCTGGCCGGGCTCGAGGAACGGCGGGGCTTTTTCGAAACCCTGCGCATCTATGTGCGCATCGGCATTGGCCATATCCTGCCGGATGGTGCCGACCACATCCTTTTTGTGCTGGCCATCTTCCTCGCCTCGGTGCACCTGAGAGCGCTTGTGTGGCAGATTTCGGCGTTTACCGTCGCCCACACGTTCACTCTGGGTCTCGCGGCCGTCGGCCTGATCACGCCGGCCCCGGCCATCGTCGAGCCATTGATTGCGTTTACGATCGCGTTCGTCGCGATCGAGAACCTGATCTTCAGTGACATGGCGAAGTGGCGGCCGCTGGTCGTATTCGGTTTCGGCCTCGTTCACGGCCTCGGCTTTGCAGGCTTTTTCGGCGAGCTCGGCCTGCCACCCGGACAGTTCTGGAGCGCCCTGATCGGTTTCAATCTCGGCGTGGAAATCGGTCAGCTCAGCGTGATCGCCGTTGCCGCTGTCGTCGGCTTCGGGCTCAGGCGGGCGCTGCGGGACCCGGCGGGCGAAGCCGGGTACCGCAACTGGGTCGTCAGGCCCGGGTCAGCCCTGATCGGGCTGACCGGCCATTACTGGGGCATCACCCGCCTGTCAGGTCTCGGGTGATTCCTCGGTCGCGAACCCACGGCCCTCGAGCAGCGGCTCGATGCTCGGGTCCTGGCCGCGGAAATTGCGGTACAGCTCGTCCGCTTCGCGCAGGCCGCCGGCCTCGTACACCCACTTCTTCAGGCGGCCGGCAAGTTCCGGATCCCAGATGTCCTCGGCCTGCTTGAAGGCATCGAAGCCGTCGGCATCGAGGATCTCCGACCACAGGTATGCGTAGTAACCCGAGGAATAACCGGTCGAACTCGAAAAGATGTGCGCGAAATAGTTCGAACGGTAACGCGGCTCGATCTCCGGGATCAGGCCGTACCCCTCGAGCACCTCCTTCTCGAAGGCCCTGGCGTCCGTGATCCGGGCCGCTTCCTCGGAACTCAGCATGTGCCAGCGCAGATCGAGCAGCGACGCGGCAATGTACTCGGTCGTTGCAAATCCCTGGTTGTGGTTGCTCGCGAGGCGCAAACGCTCGACCATCTCGGCCGGCATGACCTCTCCGGTCTGGTAATGACGCGCGTATATCTCGAGCATTTCCGGCTCGCTCGTCCAGTGCTCGAGGATCTGTGCCGGAAACTCCGTGTAGTCCCGCGGTCCGTCGACGCCGGAGAACGTCGGATAGTCGATCTGCGTCATCAGGCCGTGCAGCCCATGACCGAACTCGTGAAACAACGTTTCGACGTCGGAGAATCGCATCAGCGTCGGCTTCCCTGCCGGCGGGGTCGGGAGATTGAGGTTGTTCGTAATGAGCGGCCGAATCTTCTCGCCATGGATATTCGAGGCGCCGCGATAGGAACTCATCCACGCCCCGCCGCGCTTCGAGTCACGTGCGTACATGTCGACGAGGAACAGCCCGAGGTGCTCGCCATTCTCGTCCTTCACGTCGAAGGACTTGACCACCGGGTTCCAGGCCTCGACGTCGACCGGCTCGAACGTAACGCCGAACAGCCTGTTGGCCATCGTAAACGCGCCCTGGCGCACGTTCTCGAGATCGAGGTAGGGCTTGGTCGCATTCTCGTCGAGATCATAGCGCTGCTTGCGCAGCTTCTCGGCGTAGTGCCACCAGTCGTGGCCGGCGAACGTGAACTCGTCGCCGATCATCGCCTGCATGTCGGCGCGTTCCTGCCGGGCCTGCTCGAGGCCCGGGCGCCAGACCCGTAGCAGGAAGTCCTCGGCACCCTGCGGCGTCCTCGCCATGTTGTGCTCGAGGATATAGTGTGCATGCGACGGGTAGCCCATCAGCTCGGCGCGCTTGGCGCGCAGCTGCGCGATCTTGATCGCCAGCGGACCGTTGTCGCGCTCCCCCGAGGTGGCCCGCAGCCGATAGCCATTGAACAGCTTCTCGCGCAGATCCCGGTTCTCGGATTGCACCATGAAGGTCTCGTACGACGAGCGGTTGAGGCCGACGACCCAGGCTTCCTTGTCCTCGTCCCAGATCGCGTCCTTGAAATCCTCGCTGAGACCGGCGATCTCCTCATCGGTCTTCAGTTCGAGCGTAAACGCCTTGGTTTCGAGCAACAGGTTTTGCGCAAACTTCGTCGTCAGCGACGACATCTCGGAATTGATATCCGCAACCTGCTTCTTGACATCCGGGGACAGTGCCGCGCCGGACCGCACAAAACTGCGATGCCGCAGCTCGAGCAGACGCGCGTCCTGCTCGTCGAGTCCGAGCGTGTCGCGCTGGTCATAGACTGCCTTGACGCGTTGCCACAAGGCATCGTTCATCGTGATGGCGTCGAATTCCCGCGTCAGCATCGGGTAGATCTCCGACTCCAGCGCCCGCAACTCGTCATTCGTGTCGGTTCCCGTGATATTGCCGAACGTGCTGGCGACCCGCTGCAGCAACTCGCCCGCCACTTCGAGCGCGATGATCGTATTCTCGAAGCTCGGCGGCTCGGGGTTGTCCACGATTGCATCGATCTCCGCGCGCAGATCGAGAATCCCCTTCTTGATGGCCGGCAGGTAGTGCGCGTCTTCGATCGCATTGAACGGCGGCACGCCGTAGGGGGTGTCCCATTCGCCGAGGAACGGGTTGCCTGCCAGTTCGGCCTCGCTGACGCTGATTTCGTCAGCGGCAGGCTCCGGGGCGGCCTCTTCGGCAACGTCCGCCTCGTCCGGCCCGCCGCAAGCGCTGAGCACGAGCACGATCAGCCCCAAGGCTGGCATTCTGCTGAATTTCATAGTTCTTTCCCAGTTTATATGGATGTTCCTGCGCAGGAGCCGATCGGCTCCCGAAACGCGCACAGCATGCAATTGTACAATGTGTCGAAAAGCGAAACCTCCCCTCAAGGGGGTTCTCGGAAAGCGCGTATATATATAGAGTTCTTTTCAGGTATAAAAGGTTCACACGAAAAACGGCCTGGGCGCTCACCGGGCATACAGCTTAGGATCAGGCATGTCTTCAGATACTTATCGTCCTCTCGACCCGGTGCCGGAGAAGTTCGCCGGCACGTCGCTCTCCAGCGGCATCAAGCGTGCGTTTCACGCCACCCGCCCAAAGTTCTTCCCGGCATCGGTTCTGCCCGTCGTCGCCGGTACCGCGTGGGGCGCCTGGTACGGGGCGCAGTTCAGCTGGTACGTCTTTGTGCTTGCGCTGATTGCGACGGTCTGCGTGCACGCGGCCAGCAATGTCCTGAACGACGTCGGTGACGACCAGATCGGCACAGACGGGCGCAATACGGGCCGCATTTATCCCTACACGGGCGGCTCGCGCTTCATCCAGACCGGAATTCTCTCGCCGGCCAGCATGGCGAGACTCGGCATTTCGCTGATCGCGATCGCATCGCTCGCAGGACTTGCCCTGTTCTTCGAGCGCGGCCCCACGGTCATCGCGTTCGGCATCATCGGCATCCTGCTCGGGGTGCTGTACTCGCTGGGCCCCGTGAAGCTCGCCTCACTGGGACTCGGTGAAGTGGCCGTCGGCATCGCTTTCGGCGTGTTGCCCGTAACCGGTGCAGCCTGGCTGCAGGGTGCGCCCATCGACATGGCGCTGCTACTGTTCTCGATCCCGATCGGTGCCTGGGTCAAGAACATCCTGCTGATCAACGAAGTACCGGATATCAAAGCCGACGGCGCCTCGGGCAAACGAACGTTCCCGGTGCGCTTCGGGCTCGCGGCGACGGCGAATCTCTACCTCGCGGTCAACGTCGCGGCAGTTGCTGTCGTCGTGCTGCTGACCGTGATCGGTAAATTGCCGCTCCTCGCCCCGCTCGTGCCGATTGGCCTGCTCGCCCTCGCATTCAAGGCAGCGGCGGGCATTCGGGGCGGTCCGGAAGATATCGAAACGATGACCAAATCCATCGAGGCAACGCTTGCTATCCAGGCAATCGGCAGCCTCTGGCTCATCGCCTGTTCACTATTCGGCGTCTGGTTCTGAAGACGGAACATCTATGCACAAGAAAATCAGGAAAGGCCTGGACATTCCCCTGGCCGGCTCTCCCGAGCAGCGAGTAACAGCCGGTGCCGCTGTCAGCAAGGTCGCCTTGCTGGGGCCGGACACCCATGACCTCAAGCCCGGCATGCTCGTCGCCGAAGGCGACCGGGTCAGGCTGGGCCAGCCTTTGTACCGTGACAAGGACAACCCGGGCGTCGTGTTTACGTCTCCCGGCAGTGGCGTGGTTGCGGCAATCAACCGTGGCGAGCGCCGCGTCCTGCAGTCGGTCGTGGTCTCGCTGGAAGGCGATGAGGCCGAGGAATTTGCCAGCTACAGCGCAGACGAACTGGTCAATCTCGACGGTCAGGCGGTGCGCGACAATCTTCTCGCGTCGGGACTGTGGACCGCACTGCGCACCCGGCCGTTCAGCAAGATTCCCGCTCCGGACGGCGAGGCCCGGGCGCTGTTCGTCACGGCGATCGACACCAATCCGCTGGCCGCTGACCCGGCCGTTGTCATCGGGACCGACCCGGAGGCATTCGAACGTGGCCTGCGGCTGGTCGCCAAGCTCGTCGACGGACCGGTTTACGTTTGCACCGCCCCGGGCGCCGCTATCGACGTACCCACCGAGGAGACCTTCCGGTCCGCGGTGTTCGAGGGTCCCCATCCGGCCGGGCTGGTCGGCACCCACATTCATTTCCTCGAGCCGGTCAGCGAAACCCGGATCGTGTGGCACATCGGCTACCAGGATGTCATGGCCATCGGGCGGCTGTTCGTCACGGGTCGGCTTCCGGTGGAACGCATCGTCGCGCTCGGCGGTCCGATGGTTCGGGAACCGCGCCTGCTCACCACCCGCCTCGGCGCTCACACGAGCGAGATCATCAACGGCGAACTCGCGAAAGGCAACGTGCGCGTGATCTCGGGTTCGGTGCTGAGCGGACACCGTGCCGCCGGCTGGGCCGCTTACCTCGGGCGCTATGACACGCAAATATCGGTATTGCCGGAGGGCAATCCACGCGAGTTCCTCGCCTTTATCCGCCCGGGATTCGGCAAGTTTTCGACGGCTCGTGCGTTTGCCGGGAAGCTGTTCGGCAAGGATTACCGTTTCACCACCTCGCAAAACGGCAGTCCGCGCGCCATGGTCTCGATCGGCAGCTTCGAGCAGGTCATGCCGCTCGATATCCTGCCGACGCCGCTCCTCAAGTCCCTGCTCGTCCGGGATACGGACGGCGCCCGCGAACTCGGGTGCCTGGAACTCGACGAGGAAGATCTCGCACTGTGTTCGTTCGTCTGCAACGGCAAATATGAATATGGACCACATCTCAGAAAGAATCTTCACGAAATCGAGGTGAACGGCTGATGAAACCGCTACGCACGTTCCTCGACAGACTGGAACCGCTGTTTACCAAAGGCGGTCGTTTCGAGGGGTTGTATGCCCTTTTCGAGGCAATCGACACGTTCTTCTACTCACCGCCGGACGTCGCCCGCGGTTCGCCGCACGTGCGCGATGCGCTCGATTTGAAACGGGTCATGATCACGGTGGTGATCGCGTCGGCCCCGGCCGCCGTGTTCGGCATGTGGAACACGGGGTTCCAGGCCAACACGGCAATGGCGAGTCTCGGTCTCGCTGGCATGGACGGCTGGCGCGGCCTGGTGCTGGGATTGCTCGGGGCCGGTTACGACCCGGCCAGCATCTACGACTGCGTCCTGCAGGGGGCGTTGTACTTCGTGCCGATCTACATCGTGACGATGGTCGTGGGCCTCTTCTGGGAGGTTCTGTTCTCCGCCGTCCGCAACCACGAGGTCAACGAGGGTTTCTTCGTTACCGGCTGGCTTTACGCGCTGATCCTCCCGGCAACCATCCCGCTCTGGCAGGTCGCCGTCGGTATCACCTTCGGCGTCATCATCGGCAAGGAAGTCTTCGGCGGCACGGGCAAGAACTTCCTCAATCCCGCACTCGTCGCCCGGGCGTTCCTGTACTTCGCCTACCCGGCGCAGATCTCGGGTGACGCCGTGTGGACTGCAGCCGATGGCTTCACGGGCGCAACCGCGCTCGGCGCCGCTGCCGTCGAAGGCATGCAGGGCCTCGCGGCGACGGGTCTGACCTGGACGCAGGCGTTCATCGGGCAGATGCAGGGCTCGATCGGCGAGACCTCGACACTGCTGTGTCTGGTCGGCGGCGCCATCCTCGTGTTCACGCGGATCGCGTCGTGGCGCATCATCGTCGCCGTGTTTGCCGGTCTGATCATTCCGACCCTTGTATTCCACAACCCGGAGAGCAGCAACCCGATGATGACCATGCCGTGGCAATGGCACGTGGTGGTCGGCGGATTCGCCTTTGGCGCAGTCTTCATGGCGACTGACCCGGTCAGCGCATCGCAGACCAACGCCGGCAAGTGGATCTTCGGGCTGCTTATCGGCTTCATGACGTGGTTGATACGCGTCGTGAACCCGGCATTTCCGGAGGGCATCATGCTCGCCATCCTGTTCGCTAACGTGTTCGCGCCTGTCATCGACCATTTCGTGATTCGGGCGAACGTCAAACGGAGGCTGAAGCGCAATGCCTGAGAAGAAAGAATTCGATCGCGACAGCATTTCCAATACGCTGATCGTCGCCGTCGGGCTCAGCCTGATCTGCTCGGTTATCGTTGCCAGCGCGGCGCTCGTTCTGAAACCGGTGCAGGAACGCAATGAAGAGTTGTTCCGCCAGCAGATCATTCTCGACGTGGCCGGGCTCTCCGAACCCGGTGCCGACATCGACGAACTGTTCGGCAACATCGAAACGCGCATGGTGGACCTCGATACAGGCCAATACACCGACGCTGTGGATCCAGGCTCGTTCGATTCCCTGGTTGCGGCCAACGATGTTGCGCTGGGTACGGCGATCCCTGGCGACTATGACATTGCGGGCATCGGGCGCCGCGCCAAGGTCGAACCTGTCTACCTGGTCCGCGATGGCGACTCGGTCAGCCAGATCATCCTTCCCGTGTACGGCAAAGGCCTGTGGTCGACGATGCTTGGTTACCTTTCCGTCGCTCCGGACGGCGATACGATCCGCGGCCTGCGCTTCTACTCGCATGCGGAAACGCCAGGCCTCGGCGACCAGGTCGACAAGGAAGCCTGGCGCGAACAATGGGACGGTAAGTCCATCTACGGTGACGACGGCGAGCCACAGATTCGCGTCATCAAGGGCAAGGTTCCGGCCGACGGGCCGAACACCGAATACCAGGTCGACGGCCTGTCGGGAGCAACCCTGACTGCCAACGGCGTCACCAATCTCGTCCGTTACTGGACCGGGCCGCACGGATTCGGCCCCTATCTCAGCAACCTTCGCGAGGGCACGCTAAATGAGTGAAGCACGCACAGTCCTGATCGACCCGCTCGTCGACAACAACCCGGTCACGTTGCAGATGCTCGGTATCTGCTCGGCGCTGGCCGTCACGACATCGCTGCTGCCCGCCTTGCTGATGTGCGTGGCGCTCACAAGCGTGGTGTCGTTATCGAGCGCCGCGATCAGCCTGCTACGCCATCGCATTCCGAACAACATACGCATTATCGTCCACATGACGATCATCGCGTCGCTCGTAATCCTCGTGGACCAGCTGCTGAAGGCGTATGCATTCGAGACGAGCAAACAACTGTCGGTATTCGTCGGCCTGATCATCACGAACTGCATCGTGCTGGGCCGCGCCGAGGCATTCGCGATGAAAAACGGCGTGGTCATGAGCTTTCTCGATGGCCTCGGCAATGGACTCGGCTACAGCCTCATCCTGATCGTGGTCGCAACGCTGCGCGAGCTTTTCGGTGCCGGCACCCTGCTCGGGTATCCGGTCTTTGAACTGGTATCCGACGGCGGCTGGTACCAGCCCAACGGGCTGATGCTGCTGCCGCCGAGTGCGTTTTTCATCATCGGCCTCATGATCTGGGGCATCCGCACGTGGCGGACCAAGCAGGTCGAGAAGCCCGAGTACCAGATTCATGAAGTGCACAGGACGGAGGTGTACTGATGGAAGCCTACCTGAGCCTTCTGATCCAGGCCGCATTCGTCGAGAACCTCGCCCTCGCGTTTTTTCTCGGCATGTGCACGTTTCTGGCCGTATCGAAGCGCGTCGAAACCGCGATCGGGCTGGGTATCGCCGTCCTGGTGATCCAGTTCATCACCGTTCCGGTAAACCACCTGATCTTCAAGTACCTGCTCGCCGACGGCGCACTCGCCTGGGCCGGCCTGCCCGAAGTGGATCTCAGCTTCCTCGGACTGGTCAGCTACATCGGCGTCATTGCCGCGCTGGTGCAGATCCTCGAAATGACGCTCGACAAGTACTTTCCGAAACTCTACAACGCACTGGGCATCTTCCTGCCACTGATCACGGTCAACTGCGCGATCCTCGGCGGCACGCTGTTCATGGTCGAGCGCCAGTACGACTTCACGGAATCCGTTGTCTTCGGCATAGGCAGTGGCGGCGGCTGGGCCATCGCGCTGATCTTACTCGCCGGCATCCGCGAGAAACTGAAATATTCGGACGTCCCTGACGGGCTGCAGGGACTCGGCATCGCATTCATCATTGTCGGCCTCATGTCGCTGAGCTTCATGGGCTTCTCGGGAATCTGAAGTGAACATCGACTCCGCTGTCATTTTACAGGTATTGCTGGGCGTCGGCCTGTTCACGGCCGTCATTCTGGTACTGGTTTTTATCATCCTGGTCGCGCGATCGAAGCTGGTTGCAACCGGTGAAGTCGCCATCGTCGTCAACGACGAAAAAAACCTCGCTGTCCATCCCGGCGGCAAGTTGCTGCAGGCGCTGGCCGACAGCGATTTGTTCGTGCCGTCGGCGTGCGGCGGCGGCGGCACCTGCGGGCAATGCAAGGTGCAAATCCTGTCCGGCGGGGGCGCGATCCTGCCCACCGAAACGTCGGTCATCAACAAACGCGAGGCCAAAGACCACTACCGGCTCGCCTGCCAGGTGGCCGTCAAGCAGGATATGAAGGTCCGCGTCCCCGATGAAGTCTTCGGCGTCAAGCGCTACGAAACGACGGTGGTCTCCAATCGTAACGTGGCGAGCTTCATCAAGGAACTGGTCCTGGCGCTTCCCGAGGGCGAGGAACTCGACTTCCGCGCGGGCGGTTACATCCAGATCGAGTGCCCGCCCCACGACCTCAAGTACACGGAGTTCGACATCGAAGAGGAATTCCGTGACGAGTGGGACAAATACGATTTGTGGCGCTACGAATCGCACGTCAAGCATCCTGAAATGCGCGCCTACTCGATGGCGAGCTTCCCGCTCGAGCGCACGGTCATCAAGCTCAACGTACGTATTGCAACGCCGCCCCCGGGCGCCGACGACTCGGTTCCGCCGGGCGTGATGTCGTCGTATATCTTCAACATGAAACCCGGCGACAAGGCGATCGTCTCGGGGCCGTTCGGCGAATTCTTTGCCAAGGATACCGATGCCGAGATGGTGTTCATCGGCGGCGGCGCAGGTATGGCGCCGATGCGGTCGCATATCTTCGATCAGCTCATCCGCCAGCACAGCAAGCGCAAGATATCGTTCTGGTACGGCGCCCGCAGCCTCAAGGAAATGTTCTACGCCGATGAGTTCGACGAACTCGCGGAGAAGAACGACAATTTCGAGTGGCACCT
>JARRMH010000027.1:0-11766 GCA_037386205.1 Woeseiaceae bacterium
GCCGGTACCGAGCTTGCGTTCCAGCGTCTTGCGCGACACGCCGAGTCGCCGCGCCGCCGCGGACTTGTTGCCGCCGCTCGCTTCGAGAACGCGTGCCATATGGTAATTTTTGACCTTTTCCAGCGTCCAGTCCTCCGGGTACTCGGGCGGCGATGCCTCCTTCGGCTCACCGGAACCGCGCTCCTCGTTGCTTACCACGGGCGCCGGACTGCTGCCGAGGGCTTTGACTGACGCAACGAACTCGGCGGTGGAAAACGGTCGCAACAGCACGTCGGTGGCGCCGCCTCGCAAGGCAGCAATCGTGCTTTCCGCCCGGCTGTTCGGCACAACCAGCAGGGTCGTCGAGGGCAGAACGTCACACTCCGAGCACGCCGCCTGCAATCGCGTCCAGGGCAGCTGTGGATCGACCAGCACCAGGACATGGAACAGGCAGCGCTCTGCGATGGCACGCGCCTCGTCGAAATCCTGTGCGGTTTCGACCAGCAGGAAATGACGCGAGAGAGCACGCCGCAGCCGGGCAGTCTCTTTACCGGAACCACCAAGAAGAAGAATCGACGTGGGTTCTGACACGCTCTATCCGTCTGTCGCGCGGCTTGCAGCACTCCTGCCCACACTATGCTGTGCGACAAAATGACGCAAGAGTCCCTTGAATCGGGGATAATTCGCCGCTGCGGCAGCGGCGGGATGGCCGTCGCGCCACCGCAACCCAAGGAGTGAGTGGTGAACACGCGGAAATCCGCAGCGGGCTCGATAGTCGATCAGGTCACGGGCGTCATCCTCGCCGGCGGCAAGGCACGGCGCATGGGCGGCGTGGACAAGGGGCTCGTATCGATCAACAACCGGCCCATGGTCAGTTACGTGATCGACGCACTGCAGCCGCAGGTCGCGACTCTGTTGATCAACGCCAATCGCAGTCATGACCGCTATCGGGAATTCGGACTCCCTGTCATCGCCGATGCCGATCCCGACTTTCGGGGTCCGCTGGCCGGAGTTGCCAGCGGCATGCAGGAGGCACAGACCCCGTATATCGCCGTGGCTCCGTGCGATTCGCCGCTTTTGTGCCAGGACCTCGTGCAGCGGCTGTTCAACGCCGTGCACAAAGAAGACTTGCGTATCGCGGTCGCCCATGACGGCAACAGGCTGCAGCCGGTGTTTGTCTTGCTCGAACGCACCCTGTTGGACGACCTGGCTGGCCATCTCGCGGACGGCGGGCGTAAGATCGATCAGTGGTATGCCAAACACGGCTTTGCCGTCGCTGATTGCAGCGACGTGCCCGAGTCGTTTGTGAATATCAATGCGCCTGCCGACCAGCAGTTGCTCGAGGACATGCTCGCGCAGCGCGGCCCGGCATGACGACGGGAACCGGGGATATGAGCGATAAAGACGCCGATTGTTGTGCCGACGGACACGCCGGCCCGGCATTGCCGCTTGCCGATGCGTTGTCGCGCATCCTCGCCGAAGTGCGTCCTGTGAGTGGTGCCGAGATGCTCCCCGTGCGCGATGCGCTGGGACGCGTGCTGTTTGCCGACATCAGGTCGTCGATCGACGTGCCATCGCACACGAACTCGGCCATGGACGGCTATGCCCTGGACGGCGGCGAGCTCGCGGCCGGCGAAGAGGTGCGTCTCGCCGTTATCGGCACGGCAGCGGCGGGACAGCCGTTCGAGGGTGAGGTCGCTCGGGGCCAGTGCGTCAGGATCATGACCGGCGCAACGATCCCGCCGGGCACTGACAGCGTGGTAATGCAGGAGAACGTCACACGCGACGGCGATACGGCGATCATCCGCGGCAGGCAGAAGCCCGGACAGCACGTGCGCCAGGCAGGTGAAGACATCGCTGCCGGCACGGTCGCCCTGCACGCCGGCACACGGCTCATGCCGGCCGAACTCGGGCTCCTCGCCTCGCTCGGCATTGGTGAAGTCAGCGTGCGTCGAAGCCCCCGGGTCGCGTTCTTTTCCACAGGCGATGAACTCCGTGGCGTCGGGGAGACTCTGGGGCCGGGGCAGATCTACGACAGCAACCGCTACACGATCCACGGCATGTTGACCCGCCTCGGCGTCGCAACCTGCGACATGGGCGTCGTCCGTGACGAACGCAAAGCCGTGGAGGACGCCTTCATGGAAGCCGCACGCCAGGCCGATGTCGTCATCACCTCGGGGGGCGTCTCGGTGGGCGACGCCGACTACGTGACGCAGACGCTCGAGCGCATGGGATCGGTCGGATTCTGGAAGGTGGCGATGAAGCCGGGACGACCGCTGGCCTTCGGCCACATCGAAGACGCGTTGTTTTTCGGCTTGCCGGGCAACCCGGTATCCGTCATGGCAACCTTTTACCAGCTCGTTCAGCCTGCCCTGCAGGTACTGTCGGGTTTGGCTGAGCCGGTACCGCCGGTGACCGTCACGGCGCTCGCGGCGGCACCCTTGCGGAAGAAGCCCGGACGACGCGAGTTCCAGCGCGGCGTACTCGTACGCGACGAGGACGGCCGACTGCTGGTGCACAGCGGCAGCCAGGGCTCGGGCATCCTGAGTTCGATGAGCAATGCGAATTGCTTTATTGTGTTGCCCGAAGATGCGGGGCACGTCGCGGCCGGGGACGAAGTAACGGTGCAGCCGTTTGCCGCGTTCGTATGAGCCGCTGTGCAGTGACGAGCAGGACATGAGCCATTCATCGAGATCGCAGGAATTCAGCCCGCTGAACATCGCCGTATTGACGGTGTCCGACAGCCGCACCGAAGAAACCGACAAATCCGGCAAGTTGCTGGCCGAGAGGCTGCAGGACGCCGGCCACGAACTGGCGGAAAAACGGATCGTGCCCGACGATGTGTATGCGATCCGCGCCGTGGTCGCCGGCTGTATCGCGGCGGCGGATGTCGACGCGGTAATCACGACCGGCGGTACGGGCGTCACCGGGCGCGACGGCACACCCGAAGCCGTGCAGCCGCTGCTCGACAAGATCATCGATGGATTCGGTGAGGTCTTTCGGTCGATCTCCTTTGCACAGATCAAGACCTCCACGATCCAGTCGCGCGCCCTCGCGGGCGTGGCCAACGGGACCTACGTCTTTTGCGTGCCCGGCTCTTCGGGTGCCTGCAAAACAGCCTGGGACGAACTGATCAGCGCGCAGCTCGACATTCGCACACGGCCATGCAACCTCGCCGAACTGATGCCGCGTCTGCTCGAACGGTGAGGCGTTTCGCGGTAGGGGGCTCTTGATGCTGCTGGTCGGCACGGCGAAGGGATTGTTCCGCCTGATGCGAGAGAGCGCGGGCGGCGCCTGGCAGCTCGATGGCCCGCATATCGCCGGTTACTCGGTCCTGCACACGATGCAGACCCCCGACGGGACGCTGTACGCCGCAACCGCGCACACGGTCTGGGGGGCGCATATCTATGCGAGCACCGACCACGGTGCGTCCTGGCAATCGCTCGACACGGTGCCCACACACGCCGCGGACAGCGGGCGCGGTCCGACCAAAGCCGTCTGGCATCTCCGGGCGGCGGGCAGCACCCTGTACGCGGGCATCGACCCCGCCGGGCTGTTTCGCAGTGACGACAAGGGCGCCAGCTGGGAGCCGGTCACGGGCCTCAACGAGCACCCGACGAGGACCACCTGGGAGCCCTCGAAGGGCTGCTTTGCCGTGCACTCGATCTGTGTCGACCCGCAACAGCCGGACCGGCTGGTCGTCGCCGTCTCGGCGGGCGGTGTCTACCGCAGCGCCGATCGCGGCAGGAACTGGCAACCGGCCAACGTCGGCGTCCGCGCCGAAAACCTGCCGCAACGCTATCCGGAAACCGGCCATAACGTGCACCGCATCATCATGCATCCGCGCCGTCCCCGGCGTTTCTACCGACAGTGCTACAACGGTGTCTACCGCAGCGACGACGGCGCAGAAACCTGGATCGAAATCACCGCCAACCTGCCGGGCGACTTCGGTTACGGACTGGCAGTCGACCCGCTGGATCCCGACACCGCTTTTCAGATTCCCGAATCCGGCTCGCACCTGCGGGCGCCCGTGGACGGCAGGTTACGCGTGTATCGCACCCGCAACGGCGGCGACAGCTGGGAGTCCGTAAGCGACGGCCTGCCCGATCGGCACGTCTACGTAACCGTCCTGCGCGAAGCGATGGATACCGACGCGGGCGAGCCTTGCGGCATCTACTTCGGCACGTCGGGAGGACACGTGTTTGCAAGCCCGGATGCGGGCAACAGCTGGCAAAAGATCGTGAGCTACCTGCCACGTGTGCTCAGCGTCAAGGCCGTCGACTCGTTGCCGGCATGAGCGCGCCGCCAGAACTGATCGACCTGCTCGGGGCACGCCGCGGCATCGTTTGTGTCGTCGGTGCGGGCGGCAAGAAGTCAGTGATCTACCAGCTGGTCGGGGACCATCCTGGGCGCGTCGCGGTGACCACCACGGTGCACATGACCGAGATCCCGGACGCGCTGTCCGTGCACCGGATAATTGACGATGACGCAGCGCTTGCCGATCGCGTTCTTGCTGCCGGGAACGCCCGTCGCGTCGCTTACGCGCAGCCGTCGCACAAACCGGGACGCATGGCCGGCGCCTCCCCGGCGACGATTGCGGCCATCCACGAACGGGGCGGCTTCGAGACGACCTTCGTCAAGGCGGACGGCGCACGAATGCGCTGGATCAAGGCGCCGGCAGAGGGCGAACCGCTCATCGTTCCGGGCGTCGACACCGTGATTCCCGTGGTTTCTGCCAGGGCGATTGGTGAACCGCTCGACGAACGGGTTGCGCACCGCGTGGAAAATGTCGCAGCTGTAACCGGGGTGCCGCGTGGCAAGCCGTTGGTCCCGGAAGCGGTCGGCCGCCTGCTGGCCAGCGAGGACGGCGCGCTTCGCGGCACCAGCGGGGCTCGCGTTGCGCCGGTAATCAACATGGTCGACAATGACGAGCGAGAAGAATTGGCGAGAGCAGCAGCGACGGCGGCTCTTGCGCAGACCACGCGCTTCGACAACGTCGTACTCTGTTGCTTGCGACGGCCGTCCGCCCCCATTGTCGCGCTAGTGACGAGATGAGTAACGTTACCGTACACATTCCCATGCTGCTGCGACCGTTTGTCGACGGGGCCGCGACCGTAACAACCCAAGCCGATACCGTTGGCGCCGCACTCGGGAAAATTGGCGCAGAGCATCCCGGGTTTCTGCAGCGCATCGTCGTCAGCACCGACGAATTGCGGCCGTATGTTAATGTTTTCGTCGGTGTCGACAATGTACGATCGTCCGCGGGCCTGGATACGCCCCTCAACGATGGCGATGTCGTCAGCATCATTCCTGCCGTCGCGGGCGGCTGATACTCCGTTATGCATAAAGTAGACAAAAGGTTTGTTGACCGGCTGGATCGCAGCCTCCGCGAGCTGCGTATCTCGGTGACGGACCGCTGCAACTTCCGCTGCACCTACTGCATGCCGGAAGAGAAGTATCATCGGGACTTCAAGTTCCTCACCACCGATGAGCGCCTCGATTTCGCCGAGATCGTGCGCCTCGCCCGCCTGTTCACGGCGGCCGGCGTCCGCAAGCTGCGCATCACCGGCGGGGAGCCACTGTTGCGACCGGCGCTGGGAGACCTGATCGGCGACCTGCGAGCTTTGCCCGGCGTCGAAGCGATCGCGCTCACGACCAATGGCATCCTGCTGGCGCAGCATGCGGCCGGATTGAAGGCCGCCGGCCTCGATCGCGTGACCGTCAGCCTCGACTCCATGGACGAGCAGACATTCGCGCAAATGAGCGGCGGCCGTGGCGGCCTCGAGCGCGTACTCGACGGCATCGATGCCGCGGTCGAAGCGGGGCTGACCCCGGTCAAGATCAACGCGGTGGTGCAGCGCGGCGTCAACGACGACAGCGTCATGGAACTGCTCGAGCGGTTTCGCGGCACCAGCGTCATCGTGCGCCTGATCGAATACATGGACGTCGGCAATATCAACCACTGGCGGCAGTCCGACACTGTGCCATCCTCGGACCTGCGGGCGCGTATCGGCCAGCGTTGGCCCTTGCGGGCAGAGCGCAGCAATTACGACGGCGAGGTTGCCACGCGTTACCTCTACGAGGACGGCGCCGGCGAAATCGGATTTATATCGTCGGTGACCGAGCCGTTTTGCGGTACCTGTCACCGTGCGCGGCTGTCATCCGACGGCCAACTCTTTACCTGCCTGTTCGCCACCGCGGGTACCGATCTGCGGGCGCCGTTGCGCGACGGCGCCAGCGATGAAGAGCTTTTCAAGATCATCCACGCGGTTTGGTCGCGCCGCACGGATCGTTACAGCGAACAGCGCGCCGCGATGCAGGAACAGGGGCGCGAGGTGCACAAGATGGAGATGTATTACATCGGCGGATGAACCCGCATCGTCGCCATCGATTCCCGGCGTGACTTGCAACCCGGCGCCCGACATTCTAGGTTAATAAAGACGAGCGCCCTGCGCTTGCGCGCGTACCAGGCGCTTTCAACCCGGTGTTAATTCCGCAATCAACAGGAGGCAACCATGGGTATGTTCGACAAATTGTTCGGCAGCGATGCTGACTATCCTCCCCTCCCCGCTGACAACGATGCCAGGGCAAGACTCGACGCGATGAAGGCGCCGCTGGAGGAACTCGCCGAAAAAGTCAATGATCATCTCGAAGTCGTACCCGCGGACCAGGAGGCTTACGTCTATCTGGGCAAACCGCCGAAACGTTTCGGTATTGCCTGGATACATGACGGCAAGCTCGATGGGCTCAGGGAACTCGTTGATGAGTACAACCTGTCGCAGGCAGACACGCAGAAGATGATTGGCGCCCTGACCACGGCTTACAAGCACGCCAGTGACGCGCCGCGGTATTCGGCGGAACTGGCCGGCAAGAAGGTCGTCGTGATTCCGTCCCGCGAGTTGGGGCAGGAAGTCCACGAGATCATGGAGAGTGCGATCCACTAGGACCGCGTTGCGGCGAGGCGATCGACACGTTGCGCCCGGGTCTGTCCAGCCCCGGGCTAGTCGATCTCGTTGCGCAATTTTTCCAGAACCTTGTGCGCCCGCTCGTAGCCGAGATCGGCCATCTCTTCTGCACGGTGGAATTCGAAGAAGGTGCAGGCATTGCGCGGAATGTCGATGGTCTTGTCCGGCGCATACGCCGCCAGCTTGAACCGGGCGATGACGCTTTGCATGATATCGAAGGATTTCACGAGCAGATCGGCCGCATCGAAATCGCTGCCGACGCTTTGCGCGCTGTCCTCGTCGCGCTGCCCGCCCAGAAATTCCATGATTTTGTCACGATAGCTGTTCTGCTCCTCATCCTCCTCGGCGATGACGTCGGGTGGTGCGTAATCATCATCGTAACCGGCGAGGTTGACGGCAATCGTGAGTTCCGTCGGGTCATTCAGCGTTGGCGCAATGGGCAACGGGTTGACCAGCCCGCCATCGACCAGCGTGTGTCCGTGCAATTGGACTGGCGAGAAGACGCCCGGCACGGCCGTCGACGACCGCATGGCCGTGAACAGCGATCCCGAGTTGAGCCAGACCTCATCCTGTTCCCTGAGCGACGTGGCAACGGCCGTGAAGCGCCTGTCCAGATCCTCGATCTTGCGGTCTCCGACCAGCTCCCTGAGAACGTCGAAGATCCGCTCGCCTTTGAAGATCGAGCGCAGTGAGAAGGAAAAATCCAGCAGTTTGACGACGTCGCTCTTTCTCAGCTGGAACGCCCAGTCCGTATAGATGTCGAGCTTGTCGGCAGCAAGGATGCCGCCTATGACGGAGCCCATCGAGCAGCCGGAGATGTTGCGAACATCGAAGCCCATCTCGTCGAGGGCACGAATGACCCCGATGTGCGCATGCCCGCGGGCGCCGCCGCTGCCCAGCACCAGCGAGACGGTGGGTGATGTCTGTGCCATGAATGCCTGCCTGTTCTTCGACCGACGTTCGGCCATCGTGATTTTGCAATCAGCCTGTGCCCGTGACGATACCGCTATTTGTCCCTTCCGGGTATACGTGCTGTTCCCGTCGCGTCCTGTACCCGGTCCCTGGCGTCGTCAAGGTCCAGGGACGGACAAAGCGAACTTCGGCGCGGTGTACGCATTTTCCGCAAGGAAAACAGCCGCAGTAAGGGGTATTTTTAAGAGGTCGGGCAGGTCCCGGCCTGTCCGGCGTGTCCAAGGGGATACGAGAGGAGAGGTTCATGCCCGAAACCAGACTTAAAGAATTCCTCGACAAAGAACACGTCAAGTACGTGACGATCGGACATTCACCTGCGTTCACGGCGCAGGAGGTCGCCGCGACCGCGCACATACCGGGCAAGGAACTTGCCAAGACCGTCATCGTCAAGGTCGACGGCGAGCTCGCCATGGTCGTGTTGCCGGCGTCCGAGCACGTCCGGCTGAGTCGCGTGCGGGAGATGCTGGGCGCAAAAGACGTCGAACTGGCTGACGAGGACGAGTTCAAGAAGGCGTTTCCGGATTGTGAAACCGGCGCCATGCCGCCGTTCGGCAATCTCTACGGCATGAACGTATTCGTCTCCCAGGTATTGCGGGAAGACGACGAGATCGCGTTCAACGCCGGTTCGCACAGCGAACTGATTCGCCTGCCCTACGCCGACTACGAACGCCTCGTTCACCCGACGCCGCTCGCGAACTGAACCAGCGGTCGGCACCTGGCCGACACGGGGATTCGCAGGAGTGATCACAGCGCATGACCCGAGCGGGTCATGCGCGGGATTTCGGCGGACAGCAGCCGATTGCCGACTATTGTCAAATCGCGCTTGCGCCCCGGCCGGCGCTGGCCTAATTTGTGTGCACTGATCAAGGCAAACCCGCCGAAAGGCGGGGACGCAAAACCACCGGTCTACGGACGAAATCGTCTAGGACAGCGGAGTCGCCAGATGAACCTCACGGATACAGGCTTACACACGCAACCGTTTCAACCGCACGGGAAGCCGATCGTGCTGGTCCCGTACGCGTCGCATAAAGACGGAATCCGGTTTCTCAATGAAACCCGGTTCAACGATCACGGCCTGGGCCTGTTCCACGGCCCGTCGCTGTCCGGCAAAACCTCCGTCATCCGGCAATTCAGAAAACTGCTGGCCGACAAGTGTGCGATCGCCGTTACCGACACGGCAGGCGAAGGGGTTGAGAGGCTGCTGCAGGAAATCCTCGAACAGTTCGGCTACGACCGTGGTTTTAACTCGACCAGTGAACGCATCGGCATGGTGAGGGTCTTTGCCATGCAACAAGCGGCCAGCGGTCGGGCCCCTATGCTCATTATCGAAAATGCCCACGCCATGAGCCCGGCCGAGCTGGAATTGCTGTGTGAGTTTGCCGAGCTGAAGGCCCGCGAGGAAAGTGCGCTCCGCATCGTTCTCGCGAGCGACCGGTCGATACGGCCGATGATGCAGGCAGCAGCCATGGAGCCTGTATCCCGGCGCGTGACCGGTCAGTTCCTCATGCAGCCGCTCGCGCGCAAGGAAACCGCCTGGTACATCTACAAAAAGCTCGCGAGTGCCGGTTGCGCCAATCCCCGGGGCCTCGTTCCTCCCGCCGTTTGTGACCGGCTGCATGACGCGGCGGCCGGTTGGCCCGGCATGATCGATCGGCTGGCCATGACGGCGTTGGCCAACGCCGAAGGTATTCCCCTGCAAGTAACCGACGTCCCGCAACAGCGCGCGCCGTCACCCGAACCCGAACGTCGTGCCACCGCTGTTCCACAGCTGATTCTTACGCACCGGCGCCGGACACTTAAACGAGTACGGCTGGACAAGGTGCCGCTGTTGATCGGCAGGAACGAGCTGTGCGATCTGCGCGTCGCAGGCGAGTGGATCAGCCGCCATCATGCCGTGCTGTTGCGTAAGGCCGGGACCACCGTGATCGTGGATCTCAAGAGCCGCAACGGCACCTACGTGAACGGCAAGCGCGTGTCGAAACAGGTGCTCATCTGTAACGACATCATCTCGATTGGCGACCATCGCATCAAGTTCGTCGATCCGGCGGCGCAGAGCCGGACTTCGCTACAGGATGCGGGATGGGATGAAACGACCATCACGAAGTCGATCAGGAATTTCCGCCATACGCTCGCGAAGCAGTTGCAGGTGATGAGCGCGGGGTGAATTAAGGGAAAGGGCGTAGTCGCCTGACCGGCATACCTTTCCCGGAGCGCTCATCACCCGAATATCGATGCGCCGGCAGCCGCGTTCCGCCAAACGCGATCAGACGAGTCGCGACGTGATCCTGACCTCACCGTGTAGCGTGCGGTGAACGGGACACATGTCTGCAATCTCGAGCATGCGCTCCCGCACGTCGTCGGGCAGGTCGCCTTCGAGTTCGATCGTGCGCCTGAACTCGTCGATCTTGCCCGTCTTCGATTCGCAGTCGGCGCAATCCTTCGCGTGCACCTTGCCGTGTTCCACCCGCACGGTGGCCGCCTCCAGCGGAAGCTCCTTGCGCTCTGCATACATTCTCAGCGTCATCGACGTGCAGGTAGCGAGCGCCGCCGCCAGCAGGTCGTAGGGAGTCGGGCCGAGGTCCGTACCGCCCACGCTGGCCGGCTCGTCGGCAACCAGCGTGTGGCCGGGCAGCCGCACGTCACTGCGGAAGCCGCCGATGGCCGTCCTCGACACCACCGCCTCATCAGCAGACTCAACGGGCACCTCCTCGCCAAGGTCCACGTACCGCGAGGCCCATGCGGCGAGCACGTTCGCCGCGTAGCGCGAATCGGCTTCGCGAGACAGCAGGTGGTCGGCGTCGTCGAGACTCACGAAGCTCTTCGGGTGCAGGGCCGCTTGAAAGATTTCGGATGCGTTGTCGATCTCGACGATCTCGTCGAGTGGCGCGTGCATGACCAGCAGAGCCTTGCGCAGCGTCCTGAGTTCAGCGGGCAGGTCGTGCTTGCGCAAATCGTCGATGAATTGCTTCTTGATACGAAACGGCTGGCCGCCGAGACGGACTTCGGCTTCGCCGGTTGCCTCCAGCTCGTCTTCGGCGTCACGCAGGACATGCATTACATGGGTCGGGTTGGCAGGCGATGCGATTGTCGCAACGGCCTTTGCTGACGTGACGTCGGCCGCCGCGTGCAACACGGCAGTACCGCCGAGCGAATGCCCGATAAGGATCTGCGGTGCCTCGTATTCCTCGCTCATCCAGCGAACCGCGGCCAGCAGGTCGGCAACGTTGGACGAGAAGTTGCTCTCTGCAAACTTGCCTTCGCTCTGGCCGAGGCCCGTGAAATCGAAACGCAGCACGGCAATCCCTGCGTCATTCAGCGCCTTGCCGATGTAGTTTGCCGCCTTGCTGTTTTTCGTGCACGTGAAGCAGTGCGCGAACAGGGCATACGCACGCGGCTGGCTATCCGGCAGATCGACGACACCCGCGAGGGTATCGCCGTCGGCGTTGGGAAACTTCACTCGTTTGCCTGGCATAATCGCTCCTGGTTAATACACGATGCCGACTACGTCCATGTAGTAATCGGTATAGGTGTTGTACTGCCCCCGCAGCCAGAGAATCGCGCCCTGCTGCTTGCCGGCCACGACGACGGGCCGGATGTTGTGCCGGTCGCCGTCGTCGGTCAGCTGCTGCCAGCGAATAGTCGTGATGTCGTCGTCCGGCCCGACGTGGGCATGGAATACCTGGTGCTTGCCACCCAGTGCACGCCCCGTGGACGGATCGACATCAGTGGATATTACGACATGACCAGGGTCCGCCGGATCCAGCGCGATCAATCCTGTGTAGCTGGCTTCCCTGGCATACAAGCGCGTCCCTGCAAATGCGATCTCGCGATCGATCCAGCGCTCGCCGTT
>JARRMH010000028.1:0-13872 GCA_037386205.1 Woeseiaceae bacterium
TAGCGACTGCGTTGCCCAGCATCCAGCGCAATGCGCTGTTCATCGATACTGGCGACCGCGCGCCGCACCGCGAAATCCCGTGGTCTCTCGTCTCCGGGTTGCAGGAACCGGATCTCTATATCCTCACCCACGATCTCGAATTCGTCGGGCTGCATGGCAGCACCGCCCCGCGGGATCGGGAGTTCATCCATGGGCGAACCCTGAACCCACCACGAGCCGTCTTCCAGGTGACGAATCTCCACGCTCGTATCGCGGATGAGAACGTGGTCGACCACCAGCGAGCGCTCGAACAGCAACCTGCTGACCGACACGCCGACACCGACACGCTCGGCTGAGAGCACGCGCTTCTGATTGTCCCGGCGAATGAGTTCGGCATCGTAGAACTCGAGCTCCGGACCGCTCAGTCCCCAGCGCGCGTTCATCCCGGAAAACGCAACTTCCATGCCGATTGCGTCGCTGGCCCAGGCTTTGATCTCATCCTGGTACTCCGGCAGGCGTGGCAGGAACAGGCGAAACAGTCCGACCACGACGGCGAGCAGGATCAGCAATGCGGCAAACGTGTAGGCCACGAAGACGGCAAGCTTGCGAAGGAGTCGCATCATCGCCCGGCCGACCTACATCAGGACCACGTCGAACTGATCCTGCTGGTATAGCGCTTCAGTCTGCAGCCGAATCGATTTGCCGGTCTCTTCTTCCAGCTCGGCCAGGCTGCGCGCCTGTTCGTCGAGCAGTAGTTCGATGACGTCCTGTGACGCGAGCACCATCAGGGAGTCGAATTCGAACTGGCGGGACTGGCGGATGATCTCGCGGAAAATCTCGAAACAGACGGTCTCGGCCGTCATGACGAAACCACGCCCTTCACAGGCAGGACAGTCTTCGCAAAGGACGTGCTGGAGACTCTCGCGCGTTCGCTTGCGGGTCATCTCGACGAGACCGAGCGGCGACACGGGCGTTATCTGGTGGCGTGCGTGATCCCGGGACAGCGCCTGCTCGAGCACCTGCAGGACGTTTGCGCGGTGTTCCGGAACCTCCATGTCGATGAAGTCGATGATGATGATGCCGCCGAGGTTTCTGAGGCGTAGCTGGCGCGCGATGGCGACGGCCGCCTCGAGATTCGTCCGGTAGATGGTCTCCTCGAGATTGCGATGACCGACGTAAGCTCCCGTGTTGACGTCAATCGTGGTCATCGCTTCGGTCTGATCGAATATCAGGTAACCGCCCGACTTCAGCGGAATATTGCGGTCGAGCGACTTGCGAATCTCGTCCTCGATGCCGTGCAGGTCGAAGATCGGCCGGCGCCGCTCGTAGAGCTCGATCGCCGGGCCGGTGTCCGGCAGATAGGTCTCGGCAAAATCCCGCAACGCCTCGAAATCGCTCCGTGAGTCGACCAGCAGTTGCTCGACGCCGCTGGTCACCATGTCCCGGAGGACCCGCAGGGGAAGCGACAGGTCCTCGTGGATCAGCGACTTCACGTTGCGCTCCTGGCAGCGCTTCTCGACGATATTCCACAGCCGCGTCAGGTAGCGGAGGTCCGCCGCCAGCGCCTCCCGGTCTGCGCCCTCGGCTACCGTTCGCACGATGGCACCGCAGCCGAGCTCGTGGTCGGCCAGCAGCTCCTCGACCATCGAGCGCAGGCGCTCCCGCTCCACCTCGTCCTCGATGCGCGCGGAGATGCCGACCGAATCGCCGTGCGGCAGCAGTACCAGGTGTCGCGACGGCAACGTGATGTAAGTCGTCAGCCGGGCGCCCTTGTTGCCCAGCGGATCCTTGACGACCTGCACCATGATCTCGTCGCCTTCGCGTACCAGGTCCCGTATGCCCGGAACTTCGTCCGTCGGAACCGTTACGTCGGGCCGCGCGATGTCCGATGCATGCAAAAAGGCCGTGCGTTCCAGTCCGATGTCGACGAACGCCGCCTGCATACCGGGAAGCACCCTGAGCACACTGCCCTTGTAAATGTTGCTGATCAGGCCCCGCCGCGCCGCACGCTCAATATAGACCTCCTGCAGCACGCCGTTCTCGAGCAGCGCGGCGCGCACCTCGCTTGGCGTTACGTTGATCAGGATTTCTTCTTTTTGCGATACGTCGCTCATGATCGTCGCCTGTCGAGGGGGCCGAAACCGGCCTCCGCGAGGAGAGCCGCCGTCTCGAAGACGGGCAATCCGACGACCCCGGAATAGCTGCCTTCGATCCGTTCGACAAAAAGGCCGCCGAGGCCCTGGATACCGTAGGCGCCCGCTTTGTCCCGCGGGTCCCCACTTTGCCAGTACGCCAGCGCCTCGTCGCGACCAATGTCGCGAAAATGAACATCGGTCGCCGAGAGTGCGGTGCGCGTGCCGGCCGCGGTGCGCAATGCGACACCGGTAAACACCGTGTGGCCACGTCCGGCCAACGCGGCGAGCGTGGCAACGCAGTCGTCCTCGCTGGCCGGCTTACCGTGGATCCGGCCGTCTACGACCACGGCCGTATCGGCCGCGACAACCGCCACGCCCGTGCCGTTCGGTGCCGCCTCTGCCTTGGCGACGGCGAGTCGCACGACCATCTCGTCCGGGCGCTCGCCGTCTCGTGGCGTCTCGTCGACATCGACGTGAACCACCGTGAATTCGAGCCCGAGTGCCGCGAGTATTTCGCGACGTCGCGGCGACGTCGAAGCAAGTTGCAGTGTATGGGGTCGGGTCATCGTCAGTGGCATCAGTCGCGATGGTAGGGGTGTCCTGTCAGCAGTGAATACGCTCGATAAAGTTGTTCGGCGACCAGTACCCGTGCCATGCCGTGCGGCAACGTCAGCTGCGACAGCGACCAGGTAAAGTCCGCGCGGGCCCGGCAGTCCGCCGCCACGCCGTCGGGTCCGCCAATGACGAAACACACGTCGCGCCCGTCCGACTGCCAGTGTGCCAGCTTGCCGGCAAGGCCCCTGCTGTCGAGCTGTCGGCCGCGCTCGTCGAGCAGCACCACGAGTTCGCCACGGTCGATCGAGGCCAGGATACGTTCGCCTTCAGTCGCCATTGCCCTGTCCGACCGGTCGTTCTTGTTACGGTGCGCCGTCGGAATGACGTCGAGGCGAAACCCCCATTCACGCGGGAACCGTCCCGCGTAGGTGGTAACGGCGTCGTCCACCCAGGCCGGTTGGCGGTCGCCGACAGCCAGCAATCGAATGTGCACGGCCTACCCGTCGTTTGCCGTCGCGCCCCCCGCCGGGCTGATCGACCAGAGCTTCTCCAGGTTGTAGAACTCACGCACCCGGGGCAGCATCACGTGCACCAGCGTATCCTGCAAATCGAGCAGGACCCACTCGCCGCCCTCTTCGCCTTCGATGCCGATCGGCCGGTGACCTGCCGCCTTGGCTTTTTCGGCGACGTTGTCGACGAGCGCCTTGACATGCCGACTGGAGGTGCCGCTTGCGACGACCATGTAGTCAGTCACGCTCGTCACATCCCTGACGTCGAGACGGACGATATCCTTCGCCTTTACGTCGTCGAGCGCGTCAACGACGAGATCCGTCAGTGCTTCGCTGTTCATGCGTGGTTCTCTTTATAGTGCAAACTCAAATCTCCTCATACAATCCCATGTTACGAATTTCGTTGCGGACCGCATCCGGCATCAGAAAGCGCGGGTCGCGCCCGGCGGCGACGAGTGCCCTGATCTCGGTCGACGCGATCTCCAGCTGCGTGACCGCATGTATATGAATGCGCCCGTGGCTTTCCGCGTGCAGGTCGGTGACACGATGCGTGCCGCACTCGGCGACCAGATCGCCAAGCACGCCCATGTCGGGCGCTTTCCAGCCCGGTCGATGGGCGACGACGATGTGGGCGTACTTCAGGATATCCTCCCATCGATGCCAGCTGGTCAGGCCGAGAAAGGCGTCCATCCCGATAATCAGACCCAGCGGGCGGTCGGAAAATTCCTTCCGCATGTCCTCGAGCGTATCAACCGTGTAGGAGCGCCCCCCGCGGCGCAGTTCCCGATCGTCGGCGACAAACCCCTCCTGGCCCGCTATTGCGAGTTGGACCAGGCGGTAACGCTGATCCGAATCGGCGTAGGTTATGCCGCGATGCGGCGGGTCACCGCACGGGACGAACCGCACCTCGCCGAGCTCCAGTGCCTGCAACAGCTCGAATGCCGACCTCAGGTGTCCATAGTGAATCGGATCGAACGTGCCGCCGAAAATGCCGACAGGCCTCATGCGCGCGCCATGCCGATGACCACGTCGGTCGCCAGCTGCCACGGATCGCCGAAGCGCTGGCCTTTTGCCGCCGCGTCCGCGCGACCGGTCGCCTGCAACAGCCGATGAAACTTGCCGTGCGGATGCCGGCCGATACAGCTCCTGACCAGCCCCTGGCGGCTCTTCCAGACGCGCGCCGCCTGCATCGCCCGGCCGAGATCGTTGCCCTGGCGCACGGCGTCATCGAGCGTCGCGAGCGTGCGCAGTTCTCGCGCCAGCGCCCACATCACGATCACCGGTTCGACGCCTTCCGCGCGGAGTCCACCGAGTATCTTCACGGCCCGCTGCGCATCGCCGGCCATCGCAGCTTCGGCCAGCTGGAACACGTCGTAGCGACTGCTGCGGGCCACGGCAGCGGTAACGTCGTGTGCCGTCACCTTGCCTGCGCCCAGCAACAGGCGAAGCTTCTCGATTTCCTGCGCGGCTGCAAGCAGGTTCCCTTCCACCCGATCGGCCATGAGGGCGACGGCCTCGCGATCGGGCTGCAGTCCCGCCTGACGCATCCGGTTCGCTATCCAGCCTGGCAGCTCGCGCACGCCGATCGGCCAGATCGGCAGGCTAACGCCCTCTTTCTCGATCGTTTTGTCCCACTTCGATGCCGCGGCGCTACCGTCGAGTTTGGGGCCGGTGACGATAAACAGCAGGTCAGGCCCCGATTGCGCACCGAGATCGACGATCGCCTGTCCGCCCGCGCGACCGGGCTTGCCGGTAGGCAGCCGCAGCTCGACGATGCGCTGCTCCGAGAACAGCGACAGCGTGCCCGTCGACGCCGTCAGATGCCCCCAATCGAACCCTGTCGTGGCAACGTGCAGCTCGCGGTTGCCGAAGCCCCGCTCGCGAGCCGCGTCGCGGATAGCGTCGAGTGCTTCGGCGACGAGCAGGTGTTCGTCACCGGTAACGAGATAGCAGGGAGCGAGCGTGTTCTGGAGATGCGAGGTCAGCTGATTGGCGCGAATCTTCAAATAAGCGGCTCCACGTGGATCGATTCGCTTTCCAGAAGGACCGGGATGCCGTCGTTGATCGGGTACAGGCGCTTGCCGTCGTCGGTGATCAGCGCCGCTACCAGCGGCTCCTCGACCTTGACGCCTTCGAGCGTCGTTACGTCGCCGGAGGCGATCGCGGCATTGACCTTCTCGAGCTTGTCTTTCTTCAGCACAGACAAGCCCTTGCGGGTGACGGGACAGCGCAAAATCGCAAGCAGGCGTTTTTCCATACGGCTATTGTAGCGCCTCAGCCCTGTTTCAGCACTTCTGCGAGTTCCGCGTTGTGGCTACGCTCGGCTGCCTGCTGCGCAGCACGGAGGTCGTCGGCGAAGGGTTTGAATTGCTCATTGACGAGCCGGCAACGCAGGATGACTTTGAGGGCCTTGAGGTCCTCGCCATGGGCAAGAGCGTCGTGGACGTAATGCTGGGCAAAGAACAACGCGTGCAGCGGGTTCTCCCAGCCGAGCATGCGGTCAAAGTACCACGCCCAGGCGCCTGCCGGATCGGGGTCGCGCTCGATCGCGGCAAACAGGTGCTCGAAACCGCCGCGGCGGTTGTCACGACTGATAAAGCCGTAAGCGTGCGTCAGGGCCAGGGCGCGCGCCGAGTTGACGTCCGCAGCGATCTGTTTTGCATCCGGCTCGCGCCCGTCCGGAATGTAGACGTCGTGGACCAGCTGCCGCGGCGCAATCAACGTACCGATCAGTGCGGCCAGCGAATACAGCAGGAACAGCACCCCCGGGAGCCGGGCCCACGGCGGCAGGTCGCCGTACCAGCCGAGAAACCCGGTCGCCGCCAGGAGATAGGCCGGTGCGATCAGGAAAGCCGGGCCCACCCGCTCGTACACGCGCCAGAGAGCCGCCGGGTTGAGCGCCTGCAGCGGGGACCGGGTGATCGTCAGGACCGCCAGCGAAGCCGGCGTCAGCAGTGCCGCAACCAGGACGAGGCCCGCGAGCCCCGTGGTGCCGCCTGCCTGGAATGCGGCGAAACCGGCGATACCGCACGCGGCGAAGAGCAACAGCGGAAACAGCGTCCAGAGGCTGCCGACCCAGTTGAAATATTCGGCGTCGAAAGCCTCCGGCACGCGGCCATTGGCAAATGCATCGAGGATGTGCGACTGGAAGCGAAACAACGGTGGCAGGCTCAGGATAATAACGACGATGCCGAGGACGCCCGCCGACAGGCCGAAGGCAATGGCCGCCCAGAATAGCAACAGCGGCAGAAGAATCGTCAGCTCGGTCAGCGGCGCGACAATTGCCCGCAAGAGATCAGTCGCGTTCATCGGGCTCGCGTTCCGTGCCCGGGACCGGATCGTAACCCGACCCGCCCCAGGGATGGCAGCGCAGGATCCGCCGGATTGCGAGCCAGCTCCCCTGCAGCGCACCGTGGCGCTGCAGCGCCGCGATCGCGTAACTGGAGCACGTGGGCTGGTACCGGCAGTTCATGCCGAGCCAGGGCGACAGCGCAGCACGGTAGAAACGCACGATTCCGATCAACGGCCTGGCCAGGAGGCGGCTGGCCGCATTGGGCATCAGGCAGCGGCCTCGGCCGCAAAGCGCCGAATCGCGGCAAGCATCGAACTCAGGCCGTTGCTGCGCGTCGGGCTCAGGTGGCTCTGCAATTGCAGTGCCTCGACGAAGTCGGGCGGCGTGTCGAGTATGTCCTGCGGGTACCGGCCGCTGTACAGCCGGAGCAGCAGTGCGATCAGCCCCGACACGATGGCCGCATCGCTGATGGCCCTGAAGTAGAGGCGGCCGTCCTTCTGCTCGGGCACGAACCAGACCTGCGACTGACACCCCCGAATCCGGTTTTCCTCGGTGCGCAGCGCGTCAGGGAACTCGGGCAGCCGGCGGCCGAGATCGATCAGGTACTGGTAGCGGTCCATCCAGTCCTCGAACAGGCTGAACTCGTCGATGATTTCCTGCTGGGCCTCGGCGACTTCGTTGGTCATCGGCTTACCCGCTGCGCCGCCAGGTCGTTCCGTCCGGGCCGTCCTCGATGGCGATTCCCGCCGCGGTGAGACGGTCGCGAATCTCGTCCGCACGGACGAAGTCCTTTACGGCGCGCGCCGCGTCACGCTCACCGATCAGGTTCTCGACCTCGTCGCCCGGCATGTCGCCCTCGACGTCGCCCGCAAACCATTCCTCGGGGTCGCTCCCGAGCAGGCCCATGAGTTCGCCGGCCGCGTACATCTGTGCGGCCAGCGACACCTTCTCCTGCGGATCGTTTGCCTTGTTCAGCGTGCGCGCCAGCGCGAAGAACTCGGCCATGGCTTTGGGCGTGTTCAGGTCGTCTTCGAGTGCGGCGACGATGGCTGTCGGAACCTCGGCGCCGGCGCGGGCATCGTCCGGTACGTCAATCCCGCGTACCGCCCCGTACAGGCGGTCGAGCATGCGCCGCGCCGCCGCCAACGTTTCAGCCGACCAGTCGAGCGGTTGCCGGTACTGCGCGCTGAGCAGAGCCAACCGGATGACCTCACCCGGGATCGTCTCGATCAGGTCGTGCACGAGCAGCACGTTGCCGAGCGACTTCGACATCTTGGTCTCGTCGATGCTCAGGAAGCCGTTGTGCAGCCAGTAGCGCGCGAACGGCGCACCGTCGTGTGCACAACGCGACTGCGCGCACTCATTCTCGTGGTGGGGGAAGACGAGGTCCTGCCCGCCCGCATGAATATCGATCGTGTCACCGAGGTGCTTCTCGGCCATGGCGGAGCACTCGATATGCCAGCCCGGCCGTCCGCGCCCCCAGGGCGAGTCCCAGCCCGGGAGTTCCGGGGTCGATGGTTTCCACAGGACGAAATCCTTGGGCGACTTCTTGTACGGGGCCACTTCGACACGCGAGCCGGCGATCATCTCGCGCAGGTCACGCTTGGAGAGTTCGCCATACTGCGCGTGTGAATCGACGTCGAACAGCACATGGCCATCGGCCTCGTAGGCGTGGCCCGAACTGATGAGTTTCTCGATCATCTCGATCATCTCGCCGATGTGCTGGGTGGCGCGTGGCTCGACGTCGGGCGGTCGCACGCCGAGGGCCGCCATGTCGTCGTTGTAGGCCTTGATGTAGCGGGCTGTGATCTCGTCGATCGGTTTGCCGCTCTCTATCGAAGCGGCATTGATCTTGTCGTCGACGTCGGTAATGTTGCGCGCGAACGTGAGCTTGTAGCGCCGCCTGAGAACGCGTGCCAGCAGGTCGAAGACGACAGCCGGTCGCGCATTGCCGATGTGCGCGAAGTTATAGACGGTCGGCCCGCACAGGTACATCGTCACCTCGTCGTCGTTGAGAGGCTCGAACGGGACTTTCCTGCCCTGGAGCGTGTCGTGGAGCTGTATGGTCATGCGATAGAGTCCGGCGCGCAAAGAACGTAAATATAACAACATTGCCGGCCGCGGCTACGCTAGGTATTCTTCCCGCCCGCAATTATTCCGAGAAAACAAGATGTCAGGTGTCCCCGTACGTTTTCAAGCCCGAACCTCTGTGGAACAGGTCGAGGAAGGCAGCGACCTCGCACCGAAGTTCGACGACCGCGGGCTGATCACGGTCGTCACGACCGACTTCGGGAGCGGCGAATTGCTCATGCAGGGTTACATGAATGCCGACGCGTTGCAGCGCACGATCACGACCGGCGAGGCACATTACTGGAGCCGCAGCCGGCAGACGCTATGGCACAAGGGTGCGACGAGCGGACTCGTGCAAACCGTGCGCGAACTGCTGATCGACGACGATCAGGACTGCATCTGGCTGCGCGTCGATGTTGCGGGCGGGGCGAGCTGTCACGTCGGGTATCGCTCGTGCTTCTATCGCAAGGTGCCGGTCGGCACCGACTTCGAAGCGCGGCAGGCCGAGGGCAGGGTCGAACTCGAGTGGACGGAAACCGAGAAGGTATTCGACCCCGAAGAGGTCTACGGCGACGCGCCGAACCCCACCATCCTCTGAAGGAGGAAGGGGGGACAGTGACCCTGATTCGACGAATCAGGGTCACTGTCCCCGTGGTTCCAGGGTACCGGATGACTTGTTTTCCGCTAAAAGGTGACTGACACCTTTTAGAAGCGGCCTTCGACATCGTGCCGGCGTTTGTCGCGGCGGCGACGCGCCGCTGGTTTGGGTTTGCGGAACGCGACGGCGCGTGCCTGGAGTGCGTAGTCGAGCGTGCCGATCATCCACAGGAAATAGCCGATCAGCTCGATGAATTCCTCGATCGCAAGCTTTGTCACGCGCAGGTAGTGTTCCCCGATAATGGACTGCCACACAGGTTCGTGCCCAACGATCGGCGCAAAAGCAAACAGCACCACCGCCCCCGCAAACAACAGCGACAGGCCAGGGGATGGCCAGATGCGCGCCAGCGCGATGACCAGCCGTTTACGATGCCGGTAGGTATAGGCGATGACGAGCGCGCTGACGACGGCGATCAGTGCCTGCCACAGGTTGTCGATGATGAAACGATCGAAGAAGTAATCCAGTTCGCGGATCAGGAATACCAGCGCGAGTCCGCCGATCAGAAACGCCAGCGGCCGTTGCGACGGGCAGTATCTCGCCACCCATGCCATGATGAGCCCGCAGGCAAGCAGAATGATTGACTGGACGATCTCGACCGGCGAATACTCGCTCGTGCCGTAGACGTCGGTCTCGCTGACCATGACGTGAAGTTTCAGGCTGCCCGGGGACGACAATTCCAGCCGGGTTATAGCCCAGGTGATGAACGCGACTGAGAGGAAATAGGCGAGGTATCGAATCCAGACCATACGAAACTATACACCGCGGCCTGAATCAGTTTCTCAGGCGCCACGTCGGCTTGTTTGTGCCGTCAATAAGCCCATGGTTTAAAAGGAATTCTCTGGCATCATCGGCATCCCGCTCGAACCAGGCGCGGGTACTGCCGAGCCGGAAACTATAGCCCCAGGCGTCCATGTCGGCCATGAGCCGGTCGCGGCCGACAGCGTCGATGGCATCGGCAAGCACTATCTGCAGGAAGCAGACCGCCGACTCCTCGAGATCGTCGCCACCCGCATCCCGCTCCAGACACCGACGCCGCGCCCCGTCCATGCAGATGACATGGCAGGCCTCGTGCAGCAGCGAATGCACCGGCGTGTCCGGTCGCACGAACACACGACAGCCGATCACACCCGCTTCGGATTCGCCCCAGTAACTGCCGGTGATGGCCTCGCCTGCTCGCTGCGCGACGAGCTCGAGGCCAAAGCGATCGAGGACCGGACCGAGACGTTCGGTGCCGACATCGGCCACGCGGAGGACGTCGCTCAAAGCGCCGAGATCTGCTTGAGCACGATGCGGACGAGGTCGTCCACGATCGCCTCGCGCAACAACTCCTCTTCCTGTGCCTTGCCGAGCACGAGCGTCGAATCGTAGGTGTAGTCACGCGTCAGCGTAAGCGTCTGGCGCTCGATCAGGTTGTCTTCCCCGCTGTGCAGCAGGTACTCGATCGTGTAATAAACCTCGTACTCGGTCGGCACGTTGCGGGCCGACACGGACAGCACGCGCTGGTCCGTTTCGTCGAAGGCGATGGTCAGCGTTGCCGTGGCATCGGCTGCCGTATCGGTAACCTCGATTCCGGCCCCGACGAGCGCGGTTCGCAAGTCGCGGTAGAAGGGCGAGTAACTATCCACGGCCTGGATGTAGGTACGCTCCAGCTGCGGCGGAAACGTCAATGCCCCCTGGAGTTGAAAGCCACAACCCGCCAGCAGCAGCAACGAAAAAATCAGGCCCCGCTCAGGCAACGATGTTCACCAGCCTGCCGGGCACGACGATTACCTTGCGGATCTCCTTGCCTGCAACGAAGCGCTGCACATTGTCGTCGGCCAGCGCGACTTTCTCGATGGCCTCCCTCGTGGCGTCGGCCGGCACGGCAACACGGCCGCGCAATTTGCCATTCACCTGCACCACGAGCTCAACGGTGTCGAGCTCGAGGGCCGATTCGTCCACCGCTGGCCACCGCTGATCGACGACCGGTGTTTCATGACCGAGCGCGTTCCAGAGCGCGTGCGATATGTGCGGCGTCATCGGCGACAACATGAGCACGACGGCCTCGAGGGCCTCGTGTTCGACGGCGCGCCCCTGATCCGACGTATCCTCGAAGCGATTGACGGCGTTGAGCAGCTCCATGGCCGCCGCGATCGCCGTATTGAAACTGCTGCGCCTGCCGATGTCGTCGCCGATCTTCGCGATCGTCTGGTGTGTCTTGCGACGCAGTGACTTCTGATCATCGGAAAGTTCCGACGTGTCCAGCGCCGCGGCCCGACCCGCGTCGACATGTTCCATGACAGCGTGCCAGAAGCGTTTCAAAAACCGGTAGCAGCCCTGCACGCCCTCGTCCGACCATTCGAGCGACTGCTCGGGCGGCGCCGCGAACATCATGAACAGGCGCACGGTATCCGCACCGTACTTTTCTATCAGCGCCAGCGGCTCGACGACGTTCCCCTTGTTTTTCGACATCTTGGCGCCGTCCTTGAGTACCATGCCCTGCGTGAGCAGGTTGGTAAACGGCTCGGAGACATCGGTCAGACCCACGTCGCGCATGACGCGCTGGAAGAACCGGGCGCGACGCGCTGGAAGAACCGGGCGTACAACAGGTGCAGGATGGCATGCTCGATGCCGCCCGTGTACTGATCGACCGGCATCCAGTAGGCCGCCCGTTCATCGAGCATGGCCTCATCACTGTCGGGACAGGCATAGCGTGCGAAATACCAGGACGACTCGACGAACGTATCGAACGTATCGGTTTCGCGGCGGGCATCCTTGCCACACCGGGGGCACGCGACTTCGACGAATTCGGGCATGTTCTTGAGCGGCGACCCGGCGCCCGTGACGTGCACGTCTTCGGGCAACACGACCGGCAGGTCGGATTCCGGGACGGGGACGGCGTCGCAGTCGTCACAATAGATGATCGGTATCGGCGCGCCCCAGTAGCGCTGCCGCGACACGCCCCAGTCGCGCAGGCGATAGTTCACGGTGCGCCGGCCTCGGCCGCTGGACTCGAAATAATCGGCCAGGGCATTGAATGCGGCATCGAAATCCATCCCGTCGTACTCACCCGAGTTGACGAGCACGCCCTTGTCGACGAAGACCTGGCTCTGGATATCGATCCCGGACCCGTCTGCCGGCGCGATGACCTGCCGAATCTCGATCCCGTGTTTCTTCGCGAATTCCCAGTCGCGCTCATCGTGGCCGGGCACGGCCATGACGGCCCCGGTGCCGTAGCTCATCAATACGAAGTTGGCGACCCACAGCGGCACTTCCTCGCCCGTCAGCGGATGGACGGCCGAGATGCCGAGCGGCATGCCCTTCTTTTCCATCGTCTCCAGCGTCGCCTCGGCCGCGTCGGTCCTGAGGCATTCGGCGATGAACGCCGCGATGTCCGGGTTGTCCCGGGCTGCTTTCCTGGCCAGCGGATGTTCCGCCGCGACCGCCATATACGTTACGCCGAACAGCGTGTCGGGACGCGTCGTGTAGACGGTGAGCGGCGTGTCCTCGCCCACTACCTCGAACGACAGTTCGACGCCTTCCGACCGCCCGATCCAGTTGCGCTGCATGGTCTTGACCGAGTCGGGCCACCCGGGCATGCGATCGAGTTCCTCCAGCAACTCGTCGGCATACGCGGTTGTCTTCATGAACCACTGGGGGATCTCGCGGCGTTCGACGAGTGCGTCCGACCGCCAGCCGCGGCCATCGATGACCTGTTCATTGGCCAGCACCGTCTGGTCGACCGGATCCCAGTTCACGACCGAGTTCTTGCGGTAAACGAGGCCCTTCTCGAACATCTTGGTGAACAGCCACTGCTCCCAGCGATAGTACTCGGGGCGACAGGTGGTGACCTCGCGGCTCCAGTCGTAACCGTAGCCGAGGCGGTCGAACTGGCCACGCATTTCCTCGATGTTGCGATAGGTCCACTCGGCCGGCGGCACGCCGTGCTTGATCGCTGCATTTTCGGCCGGCATGCCGAACGCGTCCCATCCCATCGGCTGCAATACGTGTTTGCCGAGCATGCGCTGGAAGCGCGCGATTACATCGGAAATCGTGAACACCCGGACGTGCCCCATGTGCAGCTTCCCGCTGGGGTACGGAAACATCGTCAGGCAGTAGAATTTTTCCCTGTCGGGGTCCTCGCTGACCTCGAAGCAGCGGGCTTCGCGCCAGTACCGCTGGGCTTCGGCCTCGACGACTTCAGGCTTGTATGGCGTGCTCATTGGTCTCGCTGAATTGCTCGGGTGGGAAAACCCGCAAGCGTATCAGAGGCGGGCCCGATTGCGAATCCAGAACAGGGCGAGGATCACGAGGCACAGGGCGATGATCGGCACATTGCCGCCGCGCACGTAAGGGGTTGCGCCACGTCGCGGCTGTACGTCCATGGTCATCAATTCGGGCTCAAACTGCTTGCCGGTCTGCAGCAGTTCACCGTCGTACCCGATAAAAGCACTGATGCCGGTGTTGGTCGAGCGTACGGTCGGTCGGCCGAATTCCAGCGACCGCATCCGCGCGATCTCGAGATGCTGGTCGGGAGCAATGGAATCCCCGAACCAGGCATCGTTACTGACGTTGATCAGGATCCCTGCCGCAGGAAGCGCGTATCGCTGCTCGGTACCGTAGGCATCCTCGTAGCAGATCGCGACTCCGAACTGCACGCCGTTGACCGCGGTCAGCAGCGGCTGGACGGCCTCG
>JARRMH010000029.1:0-11681 GCA_037386205.1 Woeseiaceae bacterium
GAGCAGGCGCTTGAGGTTGCCCTGGCGCAGCGCGACGAGGCTTGCCGCGACCACGGTGAACGCAGCCACGTACAGCAGCCAGCCGGTGCCCGGCACCGAGAACAGGTAATCGACGCCGAAGATATAGACGATCACCTTCGTCACCGTGAACACGCCCGCCTTGACGACGGCGACGGCATGCAGCAGCGCGCTGACGGGCGTCGGCGCCACCATCGCCGCCGGGAGCCAGCGGTGCACCGGCATCACGGCGGCCTTGCCGATGCCGAACACGAACAGCCCGAGCAACAGGCCGAGGGCGGGTGCGCCGACCTTGCCCTCCAGAATGCCGCCCGGTGTGAAGTCGCCGGTACCCGCGGCCGCGTACGTCCAGATGATCGCGGGCAGCAGCAGCCCGATCGACGTCGTGAGCAGGATGCCGAGATAGACACGTGCCGAGCGGACCGTCTTCTCGTCGCCCTTGTGAGCAACGAGCGGATACGTCGACAGCGTCAGGATTTCGTAGAACAGAAACAGCGTCAGGAGATTGGCAGCGAATGCAATGCCCATCGTGGCGCCGAGTGCTATTGCGAAGCAGGTGTAGAAACGCGTCTGGTTCTTTTCCTTGTTGCCGCGCATGTAGCCGATCGAATAGAGCGAGTTGATGATCCACAGGCCCGACGCCAGCGCCGCGAACAGCATGCCGAGCGGCTCGACGCGAAAGGCGATTTCGATCCCCGGCACGATCTCGGCCAGTGCCAGCGCCGGCCGCCCCCCGGCGTAGACCTCGGGCAGCAGGCCCCACACGATGACAATCAGGCCGGCCGCGGTGACCATGGTGGCAGTCTCGCGCAGGTTGGCGCTGACCCGTCCCGCGAGCGCTATCGCAACCGCGCCGGCCAGCGGCCACACGAGGGCAGCAAGAATGGCATTCGCGCCGCTCACGGCATCAGCTCCCGCAGGCTGCCGGCGGCCGTCGTGGCCAGCGACACCGGCACCTTCGTGAAAATGCCGAAATAGAGGTTGGCAAGCGCCGCTGCCCAGGTCACCACGAGCAGTTCGACCGGCGCTTCACGGGCGGCGCTGCCGCTAGCCGGCGGTGCGCTGAACCAGGCCACCTCGACGACGCGCCAGACGTAGACGACGGCCAGCAGCGAACCGACGACGATAACGAAGACCAGCACGACGCCCGGCCAGCCTTTCTCCAGCGCGGCGAGGATCAGGTACCACTTGCTGATGAAGCCCGCGGTGCCGGGAATGCCGATGAGGCTCAGCGCCGCGATCATAAATGCCGCCATCGTCCAGGGCATCGTCTTCCCGGCGCCGGCGATGCCGTCGAGCCCGAGCGATTTGTAGCGCAGCGCGATGGCGGCGACTGCGAGAAACAACGTCCCCTTGGCAAGCGCGTGATTGAAAATGTGCACGATGCTCGCCGTCAGGCCGGCCTCGCTCGTCAGGCTGGCGCCGAGCATGATGTAGCCGATCTGGGCGACCGATGAATAGGCCAGCAAGCGCTTGAGGTTAAGCTCGACCGTCGCGATCGCCGATGCGATGACGATGGCGAGCACGGCGAGCGGCATCAGGAAATACGCGAACTGCACGTCATGGCCTGCGAGGTTGGGCTGGAACACCACGAAGTCGAAGCGCAACAGTACGTACAGCGAGACCTTGGTCGCGCAGGCCGCGAGGAACGCGGTCACGGCATGGGGTGCAAAGGTGTACGCGTTCGGCAACCATGCATGCAGCGGGAACACTGCCGCCTTGAGGGCGAGGCCCACGGTAATGAAACCGGCGGCCACGAGAATCGGGGCCTGGTCGGCCACCTCATGAATCCTGAGCTCCATGTCGGCGAGATTGAGCGTCCCGGTCATCATGTACACCAGGCCGACGCCGATCAGGTAGAACGTCGCGCCGATCGTGCCCATGATGAGGTACTTGAAAACCGACGGCAGCGCCCGCCGGTCCGGCCCACCGGCGATGAGCACGTAGCTGGCGAGCGATGATATTTCCATGAAGACGAAGACGTTGAAGGCGTCCGCGGAGACGGCGATGCCCGCAAGGCCGGCCAGCGCCAGCAGCCACGCGGCGAAGAACAACGGGTGGCGATCCTCCTGGATCTGCGCCGCGATACTCTGGCGGCCGGCGACGAGCGCCACGGTCGATGCGCCGGTGACGATCAGCAGCAGGACCGCGCTCAGGCTGTCGACGCGCAGCTCGATTCCATAGGGCGCATCCCAGTTGCCCATCAGGTAGCGGATGTCCGACCCGCTCAACACGGCCGCTGTCATCGAGATCGCAATCGCGAAGGCGACGATGCTCGTCGCAGTGGTTGCCGCCCAGGCAAGGCCGCGTGGCTTCAGGAGCACCACCACCGGGACGCTCAGGAGCGGCACCACGACCTGCAGTGCGGGCAAGTGTGCCTCGAGGTTCATTGCGGCCGGTTTTCCTCGAAGAGTTCGTGCTCCTCGATCGTCCCGTAGACGTCCTTGATCCGCACGACGATCGCGAGCCCGAGCGCAGTGGTCGAGACGCCGACGACGATCGCGGTCAGGATGAGCACCTGCGGCAGGGGATTCGAGTACAGCTGGTCGACCGCGCCCTTCTGGATGATTGGCGCCGTGCCACCCTCGACCTTGTCCATGGTGATGTACATCAGGAAGACGGCGGACTGGAATATCGACAGCCCGAGCAACTTCTTGATCAGGTTGCCGCGGGTGATGACCGCATAGAAACCGATCATCAGCAGGATCGCGAAGACCCAGTAATTGTAGTAGCCGAGGAATTCGAGCACCGCTCAGTCCCTCGCCGCAAACGCGTGGAAGATGGACAACAGGGCCCCGCAAACGGTGATGCCAACGCCGGCCTCGATCGCGAGGATCCCGATCTGCTGGCCCTTGACCGGGTTCGTGGCCAGCACCGAGTAATCGAGGAAGTTGCCGCCGAGCACGATGCCCGCGATGCCGACCAGCGTGTACAGCAACGCGCCGGCCGCCACCATGCCCAGCAACACCCGGCGCGGTATCGAGCGCAGCGCCGCCGCTTCGCCCTCGATCAGGGCGTGCAGGATCAGCGCCGTCGCGATGATCGCACCCGCCTGGAAGCCGCCGCCCGGTCCGTACTCGCCATGGAACTGCACGTACAGCCCGAACAGCACGATGAAAGGAATCAACAAGCGACCGACGACCTTCGGCACGACATGGTGCCGCAGCTTGGCGCTGCCCGGCTTCGTCGGTGCGCGGTGCGACGGGGGAGACGCGCTCAGGACGAACAGGACACCGACGCAGGCGGCCAGCACGACGAAGACCTCGCCCAGCGTATCGTAGCCGCGAAAACTGCCCAGCACGGCCGTGACCACGTTCGGGATGCCGATCAGCTCCGGGGTCTTCTCGAGGTACCACGGCGCGACGTGCTGGTGCACGGGCGCCGTCGGATCGCCGAGCCGGGGCTTGTCGAACGTCGCATAGATCAGGACCAGCATCGTTGACACGACCACGCCGAGCGCCAGCCATCGCCCGGTTTTGCGCGAACGTTCGTGCTCGACCGTCAGTGCCAGCGCGCCGAGAAAGATAACGGTCGTCACGCCGGCGCCGACGGCCGCTTCGGTCAGCGCAACGTCCGCGGCGTCGAGGATGAAGAAGTTCGCTGCCATCAACAGGCTGAAGATCGCCATCAGCATCACGGCAACGAACAGGTTCTCCGTCCGGATGACGGCGACGGCCGTCACCACGAGCAACGTCAGCAGAAATAATGCGAAAACGATAATCATCGGCGGCTGCTCACGACGCGGGCGGGTCGTTTTCCTCGACGCCCGCGGCTTCCGGTTTCATCCCGGACAGCAGCGCGGCGTTGGCAAGCGCGTAAGTCGCGGTCGGACCGGTGATCAGGAGGAACGCGAGGATGGCGACCAGTTTCACGGTTGCGAGGGACAGGCCGGCCTGCAGCATGATGCCGACGAGAATCAGGATGGAGCCCATCGAATCCGTGAGACTGGCGGCATGGATACGCGCATAGAAATTCGGCATGCGCAGCGCCCCGACACCCCCGATGAAGACGAACAGGCCACCCGTAACCAGCAGTGCCCAGCTGGCCGCGTCAAGGATTGCGGACATGGGGCTCCTCCTCGCCGCGGCGGCTCGCCGCGCGTTTCTGAAAGAACTGCAGCACCGCCAGGACGCCGACGAAGTTGATCAGCGCATACGCGAGCGCCAGGTCCAGGAAATCGGGGCGCCCGTACAGGAAGGCGACCACCGACAACAACAGCGCGGTCTTGGTGCCGAACATGTTCACGGCCAGGACGCGGTCGTAGACGCTGGGCCCCAGCAGCGCCCGCACGAGTGCCAGCGCCATGGTGACCAGGATTGCGAGCGATGCAATCAGGTACATCATTGGCTGGTTACTCTCGCGATGCGACGATTGGCGTCGCCCGCTTGCAGCGCCTCGGCTCCCTCGCGGGTCAGGCAATGCACGCACAGCCGGTCTTCGAATACATCGAGTGTCACGGTGCCCGGCGTCAGGGTGATCGAATTGGCGAGGATCACCTGCCCCACGGATCCCTCGGGCTCGGCATCGAGGTAGACGACCGTGGGGCTGATCGGCAGCTTCGGATCGAGGATGAGGCGCACGACCTCGACACTCGACTTCACGATCTCAGCGAGCAGCCAGATCGAAAGCCCCGGCAGCTTTGGAATCACGTGCAGGCCGGACGCGCGCTCGAAAAAGCCCACGCGGTGGGCAATGTAGACGGTCAGCGCGCACGAGAAAGCGCCCAGCCACAGCAGCAGCGGCTTGTAGATGCCTGACCAGAGCAGCCAGGCGGCAGCAAGCAGCACTAGCAGTGCCAGCGCGGTGGCGGTTGCGGCTCGTCGTGACATGAACTGACCGTACCGCGTCAGGGTGCTTCACAGGGATAGTTGCGGCGCAGCGACTCGTAGACAGCGTCGCGCGCCGTGCCGGAGGAATCCGTCGCCTTGATGCGCTGGTCGAGGTCAGCGACCACCCTGCTCACGACTTCGGCCAGCGGCACGGGATCGCCGAGACAGAATTCGGCATAGCCGGATGCACGCAGCAGCATGTCACGATCGATGATGCGCGTGCGAATCGCTCGCTCGGTAAAGGTCTCCTCCTCGTCTTTCTCGGCCTCCATGTTGAGCATCACGCGCACGTCCGTCGCGATGGCGCCGTCGATGAAGCCCTGGATGTAGCGCACGCAGTATTCACCATCGTCGCTTTCCGGGTCATCGGGATACGCCTCGCAGTGCGATGCGAGCTCGCTGGCCGTCAGGACTTCGACGGCATCGGCATCGCTGCACACAAGGGCACTGATGGCAAGGGCGAACACCGGGAACAGGTGTCGATTCATTTTTTTACTCCCAGGAAATAGTCGAGATTGAGGCGGCGAAAACTCCGTCGGTCTCTGCCGCCGGAGTATATACGAAATTGATTTCCGGTAAAAATAGTCGTACTTTCTTCATCCTGCAAGAGACACGGCCTCGAATTCAATGAAAAACGGCAGCTCCTGGACTCTGCTCAGTAACCATGGCCACGTGCTCATCTGCATCGCCAACGATCCACATATACGGCTGCGCGACGTCGCTGTACAGGTTGGCATCACCGAGCGCGCCGTGCAGCGCATCATCCTGGACCTCGAACAGGCGGACATGCTCCGGCGCGAGCGGGAAGGGCGCAGGAACCGCTATCGGATCAATTCCGAGCAACCGTTGCGGCACCGCCTGGAGCAGCACCATACGGTCGGGGAACTCATCGAGGCCGTAAGTGGCTCGACGCTGAAATAAGACTGCAGGGCATCTTGCGCGCTGCTGAACGGCCGCCACAGAATCAGTGTGCGGCAATTACCGCTTCGGCGCATCCGGCCGCGAGCTGATCGCGCCATGGCGCCGCCAGTCGGAGATGTGCGGCCCGGGCTACAGCCCTTCCGCCTTTTCCCAGATCTTGATTGAGCGCCTGCCGGAGCGACTGAAAATCAGTAGCGGTCTTTCGAGACCCTCGCAGGCCCTGGCGAAGGACTCGACGTCCTGGTCAGTGATCGACTTGAGATCGACCGGGAAGTGCAGGAACGCCATGCCGAGATCCTGCGCCGCTCGCTCGAGATTCGCCGCTAAGGGCTGCCCCGTGGACTCATCGTCGAAGCGGTTGTTCACGATACTGCGAACCCCCTGCCCGGCGATCAGCTGCAAATCCGTCTCGAACAGCTGCCCGCAAACGTAAACATCGGGCGCCAGCTCAAGCGCCTTTACCTGCAGATATTCCTGTTTCAGCATCTCGACTCAGCTCCCCGGCATTGCAATACGGCGAAAATCCCCCACGTTCGGGTATAACGGTGGCTGTAGTGCCAGATTGGAAATGATCATGTCCGATTCATCTTTCGTTGTCGACGTAACCCGCGAGAACTTTCAACAGGTAATGGAGGCCTCGTTCAGGGTTCCCGTACTGGTGGACTTCTGGGCCTCCTGGTGCCAGCCGTGCCAGGTCCTGATGCCCATACTGGCGAAGCTTGCGGACGACTACCAGGGCAAGTTCCTGCTGGGCAAACTGAATACCGAAGAGGAACCGGAAATCGCCGCGCAGTTCGGCATTCGCAGCATTCCCAACGTCAAGCTGTTCCGCAACGGCCAGCCAGTGGACGAGTTCATGGGCGCATTGCCGGAAAAGGCCGTTCGGGAGTTTCTCGATCGTCACCTGCCGCGGGAGTCGGATGCGACCATTGAGCAGGCACATGAACGGCTCGTAGCAGGCAATGCCGATGCCGCAATTGCCCTGCTGGCAGAAGCCCGCGAAGCCGATCCCGACAATCCCCGCGTTGCGCTCGCACTCGCCGAGGCCCAGGTCGCCAAAGGCGACACGGCTGCCGCCGCAGCGCTCCTCGACAGTTTGCCGCCCGACGAGCGTGACAAGCCGGAAGTCGCTCGCCTGCGCAGCCATCTCTTTTTCGAATCGCAGGTGGCCGATGTGCCCGCTGCGGTGGAGCTCGAAGCACGGCTCGCCAGCGAGCCCGACGATCACGAGGCGCTGTTTCAACTGGCGCTCCGCAAGGTCGTCGAGAAAGACTACGACACAGCAATGGGGCTGTTGCTGCAGCTGATGAAACAGGATCGCGAATTCGGCGACGACGCCGGTCGCCGCACCCTCATCAAAGTGTTCGAGTTGCTCGGCGACGATCCGCGCGTGGACCAGTGTCGCAGACGCATGGCGAGCCTGCTGTACTGATCGCTGTTTCCGCTGCGGACGCCTTCCCGGCACGCGCGGCAGTTGGGGTATGCTCTGTCGCATGACCGGCCTCGATCCGCAGACCTGAGCCGTGCCCGGCAAATCGCTATTTGCCGAATTGCGTGAGCGCAAAGTTCCGCAGGCGGCCGCAATCTACGTGGCCGTGGCGTGGGGCGTCACCGAGATTGCCGTCACTGTCGTCGAGCAATTGTTTCTGCCGCAGTGGGTCGCGACGCTGGCCGTCATCGTGTTCGTTGTCGGCTTCCCGATTGCGATGTTTCTTGCCTGGACTTTCGACATCACCTCGGGCGGCATCGAACGGACCGAAGTCACAAGTCGACGCGGCCAGGCCAGCATCGCATTCGCAACCTTGTTGCTGATGGCCGGTACGGCAAGCCTGTTCTTGCTGATAAAGCCTTCGCTGCAGGACACGGTCGAACCATCCGGCCCAATGCCTGTCGCGCCCAACAGCATTGCCGTCCTGCCGTTCGACAACGCCAGCAGTGACCCGGACGATGCGTATCTCAGCGAGGGGCTCAGCGACGAGTTGCGTGACCAGTTGGGGCGAGTCGCGGATTTGCGGATCGCAGCCCGGTCATCGTCCCTCGCAGCCGCTGACCAGCGAATGGATGCCATGACGGCGTCGGCGAACCTGTCGGTGGCCCACATTGTCGAGGGCAGCCTGCGCCGCCAGGGGGACCGGGTACGCGTGTCGGTGCAGCTGATCGAAGGCCGGACCGGACTCTCGGTGTGGTCGGACACGTTCGAGCGAGGCGCGTGCGAGTTACTGGTCGTTCAGCAGTCGATTGCCGACGAAATCGTACGGCGCGTCCTGCCGGACATCGAGCAGTCGGCGTCCGAGCCGGCGACGCGGAATGCCGACGCCAACGAACTGATGCTGCTCGCCAAGCACTACGAGAACCAGGTCCGCTCTCGTGCGATTCGTGACGATGCAACGTTGCTGAAATCGATCAGCCTGTACCGCCAGGCGACCGAGGCAGCTCCCGAGTCCGCGCTCGCCCACAGCCGCCTCGCAGGCGCCTTGCTGTACCTCGGCGACCTCGACGCTGCAGAGGCTCCCATCTTCAGGGCACTGTCGCTCAACCCGAACCTGGCCGAAGTACAGAACACGCTGGGGCAGTACTACTGGGCGCGCGGCCTCCCCGGCGCGAGGGCAGCCTACCGGCGGGCCGTGGAACTGGACCCTCATTTCGCGCCTGCACTGGCCAACTACGCCAACGAGATCTGGGTGAACCCGGACGACCTGGACATCAGCTCCGCGGACCCGGAATCGTATTTTCGACGCGCTCTGGAAGTGGACCCGTTATCGCTGGAACGGCTTTCGGCGCTCGGCACCTATCTCGGCCAGGACGGGCAGTTCGACGAGGTCATGCCCGTCATCCAGGAAATCAGGGAACTTTTCGACAACGCGGAATCCTACCGGGTCATCGCCTGGCTCTACGAATTGCTCGGCGAACTCGATGTCGCCATTGCCTGGACGATCCGCGCCAGGGACCTCGAACCGCAGAACCGCGACCACGTGTCCAAACTCGCTGACCTCTACTCCCTGATCGGCGACGCCGAGACGGCGCTGCGGCTGGAGCCGGAGCCAGGCCCGGGGCTGCTGTTCAACCTGCGGCGCTACGACGAGCTCATCGACATCGCCGAGATGCGAATGATCGAGGAGCCGAGCGACGCCGACATCCGCTACCTGCTCGGCTTCGCCTACATGGCCACCCGGCAACACGAGCAGGCGATTCGCATACTCGGCTCGACCGGCCTGCTGGACTCGATGCTGGACACCGGCCCGCGATCGGTCATCGAAATCGAAGCGTTCCAGATGCTGGTCAGCGCGATGGCCGCATCGGACATCCCGGAAGCCGTCGAGACCGCCCGGGCGCTGGCAGAATGGCAGGACGAATTCGCCTACTGGGGAGACGTCGGCTGGGTTGCATTATTCAAAGGCTGCAACAAGGCGACACTCGGCGAGGACCAGGCGGTACTCGAGCTGTTGCCGGGAATCAAGGAAAGCTCCCGCCTGCGCCGGGACGCGTACCTTCGGGACTTCCCATGTTTCGAACGATTCGCGGACGAGCCCGTCTACCGGGACGTGCTGCGCGACCAGGATGCGCGGCGGGCCTCGTTACGCCAGCGACTGCCCGGGACACTGGCCGAGTTCGGCGTCAGCCTGTAACGGCCACGCGGCTCGCGTCGCCAAAATGCGACGCTTTTTGCACTTAAATCGCAGCAGCGTTTGTTTATACTGCGCCCAGGATCTTCACGATCACGTCTGGGCCAATGACATTCAAATCTCTACACGCTAGCCATCTACTGGCTGCGAGTCTCCTTATACTGTGCGCCGCGTGCGGCGGTCAGGCACCGCGGGAAGACGAGCGCGCTGTGGACACGGCGCCGTCCGGCAACTCGTACATGGGCGCGCGTCCGTTGTACGCGCAGTTGGCCAACAACAAGGACGGCAGCTGGGTATTCCGGACCGTTACGGTGTCGGACCAACCCCCCGAATCGGCGTATCTCGTGCGCCTCAACGATCTTACGCCTGCCTTCGATACCCGTGTCGTCGAGTGTGCTCCGCAGATCTACCCGGAAGCGCACCGCTGCAATCCGGCCAACCCGTTTCGTGACGAAGACTCGGGCGTACTCGAGAAGATCGTCAACGGCAGCATAGCGGTCGGCACGGGCGGCAAGATCAAGGACATCACCTATTCCTACAAGACCACGTTCGACGTCATTGCCTTCAATCGCGCGGTAGACGAAGCGATGGTCAACTCGGGACTCGACCGGCGCCGGCTGATTGCGCTGCTCGCAACCTACGACGAGGAACTGCGCGAGGCGCGGGCCGAGCTGCAGGCTGCCGAGGAGCGCATGGCAGCGTTGCGCTCCGGTTATGACCAGGTCGAACTCGAGATACAGCCGACGATCGGTGGGCTGACCGACTATTACGCAGACGACATCGACTTCGCCCGGCTCGTGGAACTCCAGCCGATCGACGACGCCGCGCCGGAACTGGCACAGCTGGAGACGACGGCGATCTTGCCGTGCGACGCGCGCGTGTGCGTCGCCGCGGCGAACACAGCACTCGAAGCCTTGCGCTTCAACCTTAAATCAGGCAGAGAGCAAATTGCCGCAGGGACGCGGCCTTCTTCCCGGGCTTACCGGGTACGCTGCGGCGTCGCCGCTTACGCAGGCTACCTGCTCGACATGACCTGTCCGGAACAGGTTGTCGTCACGGACAACGAACCCGTGCAGCTACCGGTAAGCGTCACGATTCTGTCGCGTGATTTCGACGACCTGTATCCCGCGTTCGATATCGACGGACCGGATCTGCGCGTCAGCATCGACGGACAAGCGGTTACGTTCTCCAACACGACCAGCGAGTACCTGACGATCAGTGCGCGAACGGTGTACTACAACTCGGCTGTGCACACGACCACGCTGCCGATCGAAATCCCGCCGGGAATTTCCGTGACCCGGGAGCTGGACGAGTTCGTGTCCCAGCCGATCGACATCGAGTCACGCTACCTGCAGATGACGCCGGACAAGGCGCGCGGAGCGAGCTTTCGTTTCGGTTTCGCCGCACGCTACCGGCTGGCCTCCGAAGGCGAGGCGCGCACGCTGCACGAGATGGGCACGTTCAACGTGGATTGCGTGATCAGGAACCGGATGCGGCCCGGCACGTGTCAGCCCGAATCCCTGGCCGACGCCCGCACGCCGCGGCAACCTGAACGGCCGGCCGGGCAACCTCGCCCGCCGATGTAGCGGGCCGCACGCCCATCATTCGCTAATCTTCCTGTGTTTCAGGCAGCGTGGCGCCGAGCAGCGCGCCGGCGAGGCCCATCAACGCCAGCAGTGCGATGATGCCCGCGTTGCCGATCAGCGGCGACAGCGCGCCGACACTGCCGACCATCAACAACAACACGCCGATCACGGTGTTGCTGATGGCGACGTAGTCGGTCCGCTTGTTGCCCGTGGCCAGGTCCACGACGTAGGTCTTGCGTCCCACGCGGACGCCGCTGTGAGCGATGGACAGGACGAAATAGGCAAGCGGCAGGAACCACGCCGTGCGGCTGAACTCGGGTGCCAGGGTTGCGATGCCGAAGGTCAGGAGGCCGATGCCGGAAGTCAGCAGCGCGGCCGCCACCATGACCCGGCGGCTCGACTGGTCGGCAAAGCGGCCCCAGAGCGGCGCGCTGAGCAGCGATGCGAGACCGGCGGCGACCACGAACGATCCGAGTACCGCGGCGGATGAGCCGCGATTCCCCTGCGCCAGCGCGACGTAGAACGGCGCACTGAGTGCGGAACACATCAGCAGCGCGCGCGTGATGACGAAGCGACGAAACGGCTTGTCCGCAACGAGCAGTTTGAGCTGCGCCATCGCATCCGCGACGCTGCGACCGCCGCCGGTTTCGCCGGCGTACTCGCCGACGAACGAATAGATGGCCGCGGCGGCGAGCCAGAGCAGG
>JARRMH010000030.1:0-11633 GCA_037386205.1 Woeseiaceae bacterium
CCAGCAACTCAGGAGAGAATCCAAGCAAAATTCAATTTGAGCGTCCATCGCGGCCGTGTAACTGCTGCCGGCCCTTGGCGCAGCGCAGCAAACTGCTGATGGCGACGAAGTCGATGAGGTGGTCGTCGTCGGGCGCTCCGTGTCGACCGGCGTGTCGCGGACCGAAATCAATCGCGAAATGCTCATCGACACGGCGACGGCTCTCAAGGACATGCCCGGGGCCAACGTCAATTCGAACGGAGCGCTGACCGGGATCGCGCAGTACCGGGGAATGTACGGCGACCGTGTAGCGGTGGTCATCGATCACCTCGGCATCGTGTCCGGCGGACCGAACGCCATGGATGCGCCCCTGTCCTACGTCTCGCCAATGATTACCGGTGAGTTAACCGTGACGCGGGGTATTCCGGGCGTGTCACTGGCGCCCGAGGCGATCGGCGGCCACATCGCCGCGGAGCTCGCGCGGGGCGAATTCGCGCCGCAGGCCATGGACCTGTCGGGTTTCGTCGGCTCCCGGTATTCCGCGAACGGCAACCTGGCGACGTCGGCTGCCCGGCTGACGCTGGCCGGTGTGAGTCACAAGCTGACGATGCTTGCGGAAGTCGACGATGGCGATGACGTCGCAGCGCCCGTGGGCACGATTCGTCCGTCGCGTTTCCACAGGGAGCGATCGGACCTCAGCTACGCATTCACGGGCGACAGGGCATCGCTGCTGCTGTTTGCAGGCCGTCTCGATACCGACGATACCGGCACACCCGCGTTGCCGATGGACATTCGTTTTATCACCACCGACCTCGCAGGAATGCAGGCGGGTTTTGCAGTGAGCGACGGCGTGTCGCTGAGTGCGCGCGTGGCGTGGAACGACGTCGAGCACCTGATGGACAACTTCGGCCTTCGTGCGGCACCCGATCCCATGCGCCAGCGAGAAAACTTCACCACCGGGCGCGGCGGGCAGCTGCGCCTCGGCGGCACGTTCGCTTTGCCGGCATCAACCCTCGAGGTCGGCATCGATGCGACGCAGGCTGACCACGATGCGACCATTACGAATCCGAACAACGGCTTGTTGCGGATCGCCAATTTCAACGACGTATCCCGAGACGTGAGGTCTGCTTTTGTCGAGTGGCGCAGGGACCTTGCGAACGGCGAGATCGAGTTGGGTCTGCGAGGTTCGCGGGTGGCAGCAAAGGCCGGCATCGTCAGTGCCAGCGGCATCATGGGCGATATGGGCAGCCGGGTGGAGGAACTGGCAGACGCATTCAACGCGGCGGACCGGTCCCCGTCGTGGAATACCGTGGACGCGCTCGCCAGGTACCGCCATTTCGACAAATCGGGCACCGAGTGGCGACTCGAAATCGGCCAGAAATCCCGTGCACCCTCCTACCAGGAGCTGTTCCTGTGGTTGCCCATGCAGGCGACGGGCGGACTTGCCGACGGCCGCAGCTATATCGGGGACCTGGCGCTCGATGCCGAACAATCGCGCGAAGTCGTCGTCGGGCTGGGCAGAAACTTCGGGCGCGTCACGTTGTCGCCGCAGATCTTCTACCGCCGCGTCGACGGATACATCCAGGGCGTGGTCTCGACCAACATGACGGCCAACATGGTTTCCATGATGATGTCGGGTCTGCCCGCGCTGCAGTTTGCCAACGTCGACGCAGAGATCTGGGGTGGCGACATTGCCTGGCGCGTCGGTCTGTCCGACAACTGGTACCTCGACGGCATCGCCTCGTATGTGCGCGGCCAGCGCCGCGACGCCGATGACGACCTGTATCGTCTGGCCCCGCCGAACGCGACCGTGGGGCTGACGTGGCACAACGACGCGATGAAGGTGACCACAGAAGTCGTCGGCTACGCGCGCCAGGATGACGTGTCGCTCTACAATGGCGAGCAGGGGACCCCGGGCTACGGGCTCGTCAACGCCATGTTCGAGTGGAGTCCCGGAAACCGGCTGCGTCTCGAGGCGCGCGTCGACAACCTGCTGGACAGGGCATATCAGGACCACGTGGCGGGCGTCAATCGCGCCGGTGGTTCGGATGTGCCTGTCGGCGTCCGCCTCTACGGCGTCGAACGTACGCTTGCCATGGGTTTCGCCTACAGCTTCTAGAGGCCGGTGAACACCTTGGATGCAGCGGCGATGGTTGCGTCGAGATCGTCGTCGCTGTGTGCGGCCGAAACGAAGCCGGCCTCGAACGCCGACGGTGCCATGTAGATACCGGCGTCCAGCATGCCGTGGAAGAATGTCCGGAATCGTTCGACGTTTGCACCGGCCACGTGCTCGTAACTGCGGACGGGCCCTGCATCGGTGAAGACCAGGCCGAACATGCCGCCCCGATGTTCGAGTGATACCGGGATTCCGGCGTCCCTGGCCGCCGCGGCAAAGCCGTCGACGAGCCGCGCCGTTTTTGCGCCCAGCGACGTCCAGAACGCGTCGTCGTCGATCAGTTCGAGCGTGCGCAGCCCGGCGGCCATCGCCACCGGGTTGCCCGAGAGGGTGCCGGCCTGGTACACGGGTCCGTCGGGCGCCAGGCTCGCCATGATGTCGGCGCGTCCGCCAAAGGCCGCTGCCGGCATGCCGCCGCCGATGACCTTGCCCAGCGTCGTGATGTCGGGCGCGACGCCGAACAGCGACTGCGCGCCGCCCCGGGCAACGCGAAAGCCGGTCATGACCTCGTCGAAGATAAGAAGCGCCCCCGCCCGCGAGCACTCCTCCCGCAGCGTCTCGTGGAATCCGTCGACGGGCGGCACCATGTTCATGTTGCCCGCGATGGGTTCGACGATGACACAGGCCACTTCGTCACCGATCGCCGCGAACGCGGCCTTGACACCGTCGATATCGTTATAGGACAGCGTAATCGTATGTTCGGCCAGGGCTGCCGGAACGCCCGGCGAACTCGGCACGCCGAGCGTCAGCGCGCCCGACCCCGCCTTGATGAGCAGGGAGTCCGAATGACCGTGGTAGCAGCCTTCGAACTTGATGATCTTGTCGCGGCCCGTATGACCGCGTGCCAGTCGGATGGCACTCATCGTCGCCTCTGTCCCGGAGCTGACCATCCGGACCTTGTCGACCGACGGCAGCATCGTGCAGATCTTCTCCGCGATGCGGGTCTCGAGAACACAGGGTGCCCCGAAGCTGAGGCCGTCGCGTGCTGTCGTCACGACAGCGTCGATGACGGCCGGATGAGCGTGACCGAGGATCATCGGCCCCCACGAGCCGACGTAGTCGATGAATTCCCGATCGTCCTCGGACCGGATACGGCTGCCGCTGGCGCTCTTTATAAACACCGGCTCGCCGCCGACGCTGGCGAAGGCTCGCACGGGCGAATTGACGCCACCCGCGATGACGTTCCGTGCGTCGGTGAACAGGCTCATGGGTACTCCTTTAGTTGTTGAATCTCGAAACCGGCGTGATCGAGCAGGGCGGGGACCCCGTTCTCGCCGACAAGGTGCAGGGCCCCGACCACCACCAGGTAGTCCTGCTCGTCGTCCAGCCAGCTGCCGATGGTACTCGCCCAGCGACGATTGCGCTGCACGATCAGCGCCTCGTGAAGTTCGTCCTGATCCTCGATCCCGGACAGCAGTTCGCGCTCGAGTGTCGCCGTATCACCGTTGCGCCACGCTTCGATCAGGGTGTCGATGGACATCTCCAGGTCGGCGCCCTCCAGCAGGGTCTGCAGCAGCATCTCGCGTTGCGCTGCGATGGGCAGTTCGTCGAGGAACGCAAGCTGCTCGTCGACCGTCTCGAGACCCTCGATCGGTTTGCCATCGGCCGTCGCGCGCGCCGTCATCGTCATTTCGACGCCGAGCATCGGATCGAAGCCGATGCGATAGAGCAACATCAATTCCACGGTCATGGCAGCCAGCCAGGGCTCGGAGCGGTCCAGCATGTCGAGCGGAATGTCGATCGCGGCCGCCGCGAGTTCCGCATCGCGGTAATACGCCTCGCCCATCAACTCCCGCAACGTGGTGCCGTCCGCGATTACGCCGGCCCGGTTGAATGCGGCCTGCGTATACAAGGGGTCGATATCGTCCATGTCGAGTTCCATGACCACGACCTCGGCCTCGGCATACGCATCGTCGATGGCGTTCGGCAGTGGATGGTCCTCGGCGCGCAGCAGGTGGATGGAGCCAAGCAGGAACACGGAATTGTTGGCGCCAGCCACACGCCACAGGGTTACCGGGTGCGCGGCATCGTCCGCAAGGGACGCCCCGGCGAGCAGGATGCACAGGAACAAGGCGAGGCGGCGCATCAAGGGTCGACCCAGATCACTTCGGTGGTCACGTCGCCATTCGCACCGAGTTCGATGCGTCGATAGGCGGGCGGCCTACTATCAACGGCAAACTCGTCGCTTGCCGGTGCGAACTGTCGGCACGTCGATGGTGTTGCCAGGATACGGATGCCCTCGTATTCGTCGTCATATTCCTGGTGAACGTGGCCGAAGGTCAGGACCCGCACGCGCCGCAGCGTGCGCAGGCGTTCGAGGACCTCGTCGCCGTTGGCCATCCCCACCGAGTCCAGCCACTTGCTGCCCATGGGGATGGGCGAGTGGTGAACGAATACCATGACATGCTCTGCCGCGCTGCCCATCACGGTTTCCGCGAGGCGCTCGAGTTCGCCAGCGCTGACTTCACCGCCGGCCTTGCCCGTCACGCAGCTGTCGAGACCGATCAGCAGCCAGTTGTCCACTTCCTCGGACGCACAGTAGGAAAACGGGGGGCGGCTGCAAACCGGCTTCATCAGGTCGCGAATGTCATGGTTGCCGGGGACGCAATGAACGCGCATCTTCTGCGGCAACAACAGGTCACGAAAACGGTCGTAGGCGCCGGCGGAATCGTCCTGGATGATGTCCCCTGTCACGAGCGCGCGATGCGCGCGCCAGTCCGCGAGGCCGTAGTGATCGAGAACCGCCTGCAGGGACTCGGCCGTGACCGTTCCCCGCAACTCCCCGAAAAGATCGGCAAACAGGTGCGGGTCCGTAAGTTGCAGGACCCGGAGGCTATCGTCGTTTCCCGTCGTCTGAATCGGCGCTCCCCTTGTCCCGGTCCCCTAGTAGCGGTAGTGCCCGGGCTTGTAGGGTCCTTCCTTGTCGACGCCGATGTACTTCGCCTGTTCGTCGGTCAGTTCCGTTACCGTCGCACCGATCCGCTCGAGGTGCAGGCGCGCGACCTTCTCGTCGAGATGCTTCGGCAGCACGTACACCTTGTTCTCGTAGTTGTCGTTGTTCTGCCACAGCTCGATCTGCGCGAGAACCTGGTTGGTGAACGAGTTCGACATGACGAAACTCGGGTGTCCGGTCGCGCAGCCGAGGTTCACCAGGCGGCCCTCGGCGAGCAGGATCAGGCGTTTGCCGTCGGGGAAGATAATGTGATCGACCTGGGGCTTGATCTCTTCCCATTCGTATTTGCGCAGGTACTCGACGTCGATCTCGTTGTCGAAATGACCGATGTTGCAGACGATGGCCTGGTTCTTCATGCGATCCATCTGCGGTCCGGTGACCACGTGGTAGTTACCGGTCGCGGTGACGACGATGTCGACCTTGTCGCACACCTCGTCGAAATCGACGACCCGGTAGCCTTCCATCGCCGCCTGCAGGGCGCAGATCGGGTCGACCTCGGTGACCCAGACAGTGGCGCCGAGGCCACGCAGCGACTGCGCGCAACCCTTGCCGACATCGCCATACCCGCAGACCACGGCAATCTTGCCGGCGATCATGACGTCGGTGGCGCGCTTAATGCCGTCAACCAGAGATTCGCGGCACCCGTACAGGTTATCGAACTTCGATTTCGTAACCGAGTCGTTCACATTGAAGGCAGGGCACTTGAGCGAGCCGTCGGCCATCATGTCGTAGAGGCGCTTGACACCGGTGGTCGTCTCTTCGGAGACGCCCTTGACGTCGGCCATCAGGTCCGGGTACTTGTCGTGCATGACGAGCGTCAGGTCGCCGCCGTCGTCGAGCAGCATGTTCGGCGTCCAGCCGTCGGGACCCTTAATCGTCTGTTCGACACACCACCAGTACTCATCCTCGGTCTCGCCTTTCCAGGCGAATACCGGGATGCCGGCGGCGGCGATCGCGGCTGCCGCGTGGTCCTGGGTCGAGAAAATGTTGCACGACGACCAGCGAATGTCTGCCCCGAGTTCGGCCAGCGTTTCAATCAGCACCGCCGTCTGGATGGTCATGTGCAGGCATCCTGCGAGGCGCACGCCCTCGAGTGGCTTCTCCGCGCCGTATTCGTCGCGCAAAGCCATCAGCCCCGGCATCTCGGTTTCTGCTATCGCGATCTCGCGGCGACCCCAGTCCGCCAGGGCGATATCCGCAACCTTGTAATCCTTCTTGATGGCAACGGGTTCGCTGCTCATAGTTTGTCTCCTGTTGATTCCGTGTCAGGATGCGGCGGCTTTGAGCGCCTCAGCCTTGTCGGTGCGTTCCCAGCTCAGATCGATGTCTTCGCGTCCGAAATGGCCGTAGGCGGCCGTCTGCTTGTAGATCGGCCGAATCAGGTCCAGCATTTTCAGGATGCCGTAGGGCCTGAGATCGAAGTGCTCGCGAATCAGTTCCGTCAGCTTTGTATCAGAAAGTTTCCCGGTGCCGAACGTAAGCACCGAGATCGAGGTCGGCTCCGCAACGCCGATCGCATACGAGACCTGGATCTCGCAGCGCTCGGCGAGCCCCGCCGCCACGATATTCTTGGCGACGTAGCGCGCCGCGTAAGCGGCGGAGCGATCGACTTTCGAAGGATCTTTGCCCGAGAACGCGCCGCCGCCGTGCCGGGCCGAGCCGCCGTAAGTGTCGACGATAATTTTGCGTCCGGTCAGGCCGCAGTCGCCCATCGGGCCGCCGATCTCGAAGCGCCCGGTCGGGTTGATGTGGTACTTGGTCCCGGCACTGACCAGTTCGGACGGAATGATCGGCTTGATGATCTCTTCCATGACGCCTTCCTTGAGGTCGGCCATGGAGACGTCGGGATCGTGCTGCGATGACAGGACGACGGCGTCGATGGCAACCGGCCTGTTGTTCTCGTAGACGAACGTGACCTGGCTTTTGGCATCGGGGCGCAGGTAGGGAAGTGTGCCGTCCTTGCGCACGTCCGCCTGGCGTTTGACCAGCCGATGGGCGTAAGTGATCGGCGCCGGCATCAGCACGTCGGTTTCGTTGCTGGCGTAACCGAACATCAGGCCCTGGTCACCCGCACCCTGTTCCTCGGGGTTTTCCCGGTCGACCCCCATTGCGATGTCGGGCGACTGTTTGCCGATCGCATTCAGCACCGAGCACGACGCGCCGTCAAAGCCCATCGCCGAGCTGTTGTAGCCGATCTCGAGCACGGTGCTGCGCACGATGTCTTCGATATCCACCCAGGCCGACGTGGTGATTTCACCTGCAACGATTGCGACGCCGGTCTTGACCATGGTCTCGCACGCGACCCGGGCTGCGGGGTCCTCGGCGATAATCGAGTCGAGAATCGCGTCGGAGATCTGGTCGGCAATCTTGTCGGGATGACCCTCGGATACCGATTCCGAGGTGAACAGGAAAGAGTCGGTCATGGTTTTTGGATCTGTGAATTGACGGGGCTGCGCATTGTACCCTTGATGCGGCTCCCGATAACAGTGAAAATGCGTATGTCGCGATACCGGCCTCACCCCGATAATAAGGCCGCCGAGCCAACAAGAAAGATCCAATGCCTGAACATACATCTGCCGCCGGCCAGCCTGACCGGCGAGACCTCGCGAATGCGATTCGAGCCCTGAGCATGGATGCCGTGCAAGCGGCGAACTCCGGGCACCCCGGTGCCCCGATGGGCATGGCCGACATCGCCGAAGTTCTGTGGCGTGATTACGTCAGCCACAACCCTGCCAATCCGCGCTGGAGCAATCGCGACCGTTTCGTGCTATCGAACGGCCATGCGTCGATGCTGCTCTACAGCGTGTTGCACCTGACGGGTTACGAGGATTTTGCGATCGAACAGCTCGAGAATTTCCGGCAGATGGGCTATCGGACGGCAGGCCACCCCGAGTACGAAGCCGGCGGCCCGGTGGAGACGACCACAGGGCCACTCGGCCAGGGGCTCGCCAATGCGGTGGGCATGGCGCTGGCCGAGAAGATGCTGGCCGCGGAGTTCAACCGCGAGGGCCATGAGATCGTCGATCACCGAACCTGGGTGTTCCTCGGGGACGGGTGCCTGATGGAGGGTATCTCCCACGAGGCCTGCTCGCTCGCCGGCACGCTCAAGCTCGGCAAGCTGATCTGCTTTTACGACGACAACAACATTTCGATCGACGGCAACGTCGATGCCTGGTTTACCGACGACACGCCGGGGCGGTTCGAGGCCTACGGCTGGCAGGTGATCGACGACGTCGACGGCCACGACGCCGCCGCGGTCGCCGCGGCCATCGACAAGGCACTCGGCGAGAGCGAGCGGCCGAGCATCATCTGCTGCAAGACGACAATCGGTTTCGGCGCGCCGCACAAGCAGGGCACGGCTGCAACCCACGGGGCGCCGCTCGGCGAAGACGAAGTTGCGGCAGCTCGCAAGGAACTCGGCTGGGAGGCACCGCCGTTCGTGATACCGGACGAGATCGCAGCCGCCTGGGACGCGCGCGCAAGCGGTGCTGCCGCCGAACAGCACTGGAACGAAGCGTTTGCGGCCTATGAAAAGGACCACCCCGATCTCGCGGCCGAGTTGGTGCGTCGCATGGCCGGCAGGCTGCCGCGCGATTGGGACAAGCATGCCGACGCGGCGATTGCCGAAATCGACGCCGAAGGTGCGGCTATGGCCACCCGCAAGGCATCGCTGCGCGCCCTGAACGCGTTTGCACCGTTGTTACCCGAACTGGCGGGCGGGTCGGCTGACCTGACGGGTTCGAACCTGACCAAGCACGATGGTTCGACGCCGATATCGGGTGACGATGCCCGCGGCAATTACGTCTGGTTCGGCGTCCGCGAATTCGGGATGACGGCGATCTGCAACGGGCTGAGTGTGCACGGCGGTCTGATCCCGTATTCGGGTACGTTCCTGACGTTCTCCGATTATTCGCGCAACGCGCTGCGCATGGCGGCACTGATGAAGATCGGGACCATCCATGTCTTCACGCACGATTCGATCGGCCTCGGCGAGGACGGTCCGACGCACCAGCCGATCGAGCATACGGCGAGTCTCAGGCTGATGCCCAATATGAGCGTATGGCGCCCGTGCGACACGGTCGAAACGGCCGTCGCGTGGCGCTGCGCAATCGAGAACGGCACCAGCCCGACGAGCCTGATTCTTACGCGCCAGGGTTTGCCGCACCAGGAGCGCACGGCGGAACAGATTGCTGACATCGCTCGCGGTGGCTACGTGTTAAAGGATTGCGACGGAACCCCCGATCTGCTGCTGATTGCGACCGGATCGGAAGTGCAGCTGGCCGTGGGTGCCGCCGAGCGCCTCGCGGATGCGGGTGTCGCGGCGCGCGTCGTATCGCTGCCGAGTACCGACGTCTTCGATGCCCAGGACGAAAAATACCGGGAGGGCGTGCTGCCTGCGGCCGTCACGGCGCGCGTTGCGATAGAGGCCGGCGCCACCGGCGGATGGTGGCGCTATGTCGGTGCACAGGGCCGCGTCATCGGCATCGATTGCTTCGGCGAGTCGGCGCCGGCGGGCGAGTTGTTCGAACATTTCGGCTTCACGATAGACAACGTCGTGGCCGTCACGAAAGAAATACTGGATTAACTACTGGAGAATATGACAATGGCTATCAAGATTGGAATCAATGGCTACGGCAGAATCGGACGCAACGTCGTACGGGCAATCCACGAGTACGGGCGCAAGGGCGAGTTCGACGTCGTCGCGCTCAACGACCTCGGCGACCCCGAGACCAACGCGCATCTCACGCGCTACGACACGGCGCATGGCAAGTTCGGCGGCAAGGTCGAGGTCGATGGCGGCGATATCATCGTCAATGGCGATCGCATCAAGGTTTTCGCCGAACGTGATCCTGGCAAGCTGCCGTGGGAAGACCTCGGCGTCGACGTCGTCATGGAATGCACGGGCCTGTTCCGCACCGCCGAGACCGCCGGCAAGCACATCGAAGGCGGGGCCAAGAAGGTCATCATCTCCGCGCCGGGTGGGGCGGGCGTCGAGAAGACAATCGTCTACGGCGTCAACCACGATATCCTCGAGGCCTCGGACCAGGTTATCTCGAACGCGTCGTGCACGACCAATTGCCTCGCGCCGCTCGTCAAGCCGCTGCACGATGAGATTGGCGTGAAGCACGGCATCATGACCACGATCCACGCCTACACGAACGATCAGGTGCTGACCGACGTGTATCACAAGGACCTGCGGCGGGCCCGCTCGGGCACGATGTCACAGATTCCGACGAGTACCGGTGCGGCGAAGGCCGTCGGCCTCGTCCTGCCCGAACTGAACGGCAAGCTCGACGGATTCTCAATGCGCGTACCGACGATCAATGTATCGGCCGTCGACCTGACGTTCGTGGCCGAACGCGAAACCTCCATCGAGGAGATCAACAAGATCATGCGCGCGGCGAGCGAGGGCGAGCTCAAGGGCATCCTCTGCTACAACGAGGAGCCGCTGGTGTCCGTGGACTTTAATCACGACCCTGCGTCGTCAACCTACGACTCGACGCTCACCAAGGTCATCGACGGTACGTGCGTCAAGGTCATCGCGTGGTATGACAACGAGTGGGGCTTTTCGAACCGCATGCTCGACACGACCGTCGCGTTGATGAACGCTTGAGTAACGACGTCTAGGAACCGGCATGGCTGTTAAAAAAATGTCCGACGTCGATCTGTCGGGCAAACGCGTTCTTATTCGCGAAGACCTGAACGTGCCCGTCGCCGACGGGAAGGTCACGAGCGACGCCCGCATCCGGGCCGCCCTGCCCACGCTTCGGGCGGCGCTGGATGCCAATGCGGCGGTCATGGTGATGTCGCATCTCGGTCGACCGACCGAGGGGCAGCCGGACGATCAGTTTTCGCTGCAGCCGGTTGCGGATCACCTCGGATCACTGCTGGGACGCGAGGTGGCGCTCGTGAAGGACTGGATCGACGGCGTCGATGCCGAGCCGGGCGACATCGTGCTGCTCGAAAACGTCCGGTTTCTCGACGGGGAAAAGAAGAGCGATCCTGACCTCGCCCGCAAGATGGCGGCGCTTTGCGATGTGTTCGTGATGGATGCCTTCGGCACGGCGCATCGTGCCCAGGCCAGCACGTACGGCGTCGCCGAGTTTGCGCCGATCGCCTGTGCGGGCCCGCTTCTCGCCGCGGAGCTCGATGCCCTCGCCAAAGCGCTCGAGAACCCGGCTCGCCCGTTCGTGGCGATCGTTGGTGGTTCCAAGGTGTCGACCAAGTTGACGGTCCTCGACGCGCTCGCGGACAAGGTCGATACCCTGATTGTCGGCGGGGGTATCGCGAATACTTTCATCGCCGCGGCAGGGCACGGTGTCGGCAAGTCGCTGTACGAAGCGGACATGCTGGACACGGCGCGCGAACTTGCCGCGGACGCCTCGTCGCGGGCCGAGATCCCGGTCCCGGAGGACGTCGTCTGCGGCAACGAGTTCTCGGCCGACGCGACGGCACCGACACGCGACGTCGGCAGCGGAGCGGACGACGAGATGATTCTCGATATCGGTCCGGTGACGGCCGAAC
>JARRMH010000031.1:0-12041 GCA_037386205.1 Woeseiaceae bacterium
CCTTGCCCCGCTCCGCGACTTCGCGCAGCGCATGGGCTACGATGTGCTGACGTTCGATGCGCTCGATGGTGCCGGCGTTCCGATCTATCACACCAATGTGCTGATGAGTCTCGGCGAAACCTGTGCCGTCATTTGCGATGCCGCGATCCCGCGCGACGATCAGCGGGACGCGGTACTGAAGCGCCTGCGGGAGACCGGGCATGCTGTCGTGTCGCTCGACCCGGGTCAGCTCGATGCGTTTGCCGGCAACCTGCTCGAGCTCCGCAGTGGCGACGGCAAGCGCGTCATCGCGATGTCGCAGCAGGCGCACGACGCCTTGCGCGCGGACCAGCTCGCGGTACTCACGGCCGATGCCCGGCTGGTTACGGCGCCGATCGACACTATAGAATCGTCGGCTGGCGGCAGCGTGCGTTGCATGCTCGCCGAGATTCACCTGCCGCTACAGGAGTCGCCGCGGAAATGAGCAAGGAAAGGATTTTGATGTGTCCGCCGGACTTTTTCACGGTGGACTACGTGATCAATCCGTGGATGGCCGGGCACGAAGAGTCAATGAGCCTCGGGTCTACGGCAACAAAGCCGTCGCCAGCCATTTCATGCCGCACGAGCGCAGACCCGAGGAGCCCTGGTTCAAGAAGTGGTTTCGTGACAACGAGTTCGAATTGCTCGATCTCGACGAGAGCATCGGTTTCGAAGGCGCCGGCGATTGCCTGCTGGACCGGCGGGACGCCTGGTTGTGGACCGGTTACGGGTTCCGTACGGAGATCGAGGCGCACGCCGAGATCCAGAAATTCTTCGATATCGAAGTGGTCTCCATTCGCCTGACTGACGAGCGTTTCTACCATATCGATACCTGTTTTTGCCCGCTGACCGACGGCTTCCTGATGTACCATCCACCGGCTTTCGACTACGATTCCCGCATCGCGATCGAAAGCCGGATTCCTCCGCACAAGCGCATCGTCGTCGACACGCACGACGCCGGAAACTTTGCCTGCAACGCGATCAATATCGGCGACCGTGTCATTCTCAACGCGGCCTCCGAACCGCTCAAGGCGCGCCTGATGCTTGCCGGATTTCGGGTCCACGAGGTCGGGCTCAGCGAGTTTTTGAAGGCGGGCGGCTCGGCAAAGTGCCTGACGCTGAAGGTGACCGAGCCCGTGCGCGGTGCCTGATCGCTATGTCCACACTCAACGTTTACTCGATACGGCCGGCTGATCCCGCCGCTCACCTGTTCGAGGTTCGCGTGACCGTTGCCGAGCCCGCGCGGGACGGGCAGGTGTTCGCAATGCCGGCCTGGATTCCGGGCAGCTACATGATCCGCGACTACGCACGGCACGTCGTTGCGGCGCGCGCCGAGTCGGACGGCAGGGAAGTCGCCGTCGACAAGCTCGACAAGAGTCGCTGGCAGGCCGCGCCCACGGATCGCGAACTCGTGCTGATCCTCGAAGTGTACGCGCACGACCCCAGCGTGCGGGGCGCGCATCTCGACCTTACGCATGCGTTCTTCAACGGCACCTGTGTGTTTCCGGCCATCGTCGGTCAGGAAGACAGGCCCTGTGACGTCGAGATCCTTGCACCCGACAGACCCGTCGGCAAGCACTGGCGCGTCGCGACGTCGATGCGGCGCAAGGGCGCGGAGCCATACGGATTCGGCACGTACTCGGCCGCCGATTATGCCGAACTCGTGGATCACCCGGTCGAGATCGGCGAGTTGTCGATCGGCGAGTTCGAGGCGCGCGGTGTGCCGCACGCGATAGCGATCCGCGGCAATACGCGCGTGGACATGAAGCGACTTTGTCACGATCTGCAAACCATCTGCGAGCAGCATATGTCCCTGCTCGGCGTACCCTCCGACCTCGACCGCTACCTGTTCCTCCTGCACGCGCCGGGATCCGGGTACGGCGGGCTCGAGCATCGCTGGTCCTCGGCCAACATCTGTGCTCGTGACAACCTCCCCGCACGCGGCGACGAAGGCGTCTCGAACGAATACCGCACGTTCCTCGGGCTGGTCAGCCACGAGTACTTTCACCTCTGAACGTCAAGCGCATGAAGCCGGCCGTTTTCATGCCCTTCGACCTGTCGCGCGAAACCCACACGACCCTGTTGTGGGTCTTCGAGGGCGTGACGTCCTACTACGATGATCTCGGGCTCGTCCGCAGCGGGCTGATCGATACCGACAGTTACCTCGAGCTGCTGGGCCAGACCATTACGCGCGTCATACGCAACGGCGGGCGGCGCCGACAGAGTGTCGCGGAATCGAGCTTCGATGCCTGGACCAAGTTTTACAAGCAGGATGCCAATGCGGCCAACGCGATCGTCAGTTACTACGCCAAAGGCGCGCTGATTGCGCTGTCGCTCGATCTCAAACTGCGCGTCGAAACCCGGGGCAGCGTAACGCTGGACGACGTCATGCGCGCCGCCTGGGCACGTTGGGGAGAAACCGGCGAAGGCATGCCCGAGGACGGCTTCGAAACGCTGTGCAGCGAAGTGGCCGGGGTCGACCTTGGCGATTTTTTCGATGCTGCCGTACGGGGTACGGGCGAGCTGCCGCTGGAGAAACTCCTGAGCTCCCATGGCATCGGGTATCACTTGCGGCGTTCGAGTGGTGCGAGGGACAAGGGCGGTAAGCCCGCCGGAGACGGCAATCTGCCCGAAGCATGGCTTGGTGCCGACATCGCCGATCACGATGGCAAGACGACGTTCGACGTCGTGCACAATGGCGGTCCGGCGGAGCGTGCGGGCATCGCGCCGGGCGACGAACTGGTCGCACTGGACGGCCTGCGCGTCGACGCGGCCGGGACGGAGGCCAGGGCCCGGCGCTACAAGCCGGGCGATCGCTCCGAGGTGAGCCTGTTCCGCGGCGATGAGCTGCTGCAACGGCAGCTCGAATGGGGTGAGGCCCCGCAGGATACCTGCTACCTCGGCGTCGAAGACCAGGCCGACGAGGACATGGAGGCGCTGCGCACCGCCTGGCTGGGAGGTTGATGCAACCACTGTCGAACCCCACGCTGCGCCTGTTCATCGGGGCGGCGCTGATCAGCCTGTCGCCGGTCTGGGTCAAGCTGGTCGACGTATCGGCAACGAGCAGCGCTTTCTGGCGGCTTGCGATCGGCGGTGTGGTCATCGCCGTGTACCTGCTGGTCTCCGGCCGGCGACTGCAGTTTCCGCGGCGGGTGTGGCAGGTCCTCGCCTGCGCGGCACTGTTTTTGGCAGCAGACCTCTGGTTCTATCACCGCAGTATCCAGTTCATTGGTCCGGGTCTGTCGACGCTGATTGCCAACTTCCAGGTGTTCGTGATGGCGGCGGCCGGACTGGTCATCCTGCGCGAGCCGCCGACCGCGCGGCAGCTCGTTGCCATACCCCTGGCGCTGTTCGGACTTGCGCTGATCGTCGGCATCGACTGGGACCAGCTGGCCGCCGGGTATCGGCGGGGCATCCTTTTCGGTCTCGCCGCCGCCGTCACCTACGCGGGCTATCTGCTCTGCATGCGTTACTCGCGCCACACGGCGACGACGCGTGTTCCGAGTCGCGAGCTCACCGTCGTTTCGTTGCTCGGCGCCGCCGTGCTCGGCCTGGCCGCGGGGGCGGAAGGGGAATCGCTCGCCATAGCGCAGGGCGGTGATATTGCGTGGCTGGTCTGCTACGGCGTCCTGTCGCACGGGCTCGGCATGCTGTTCATCACGAGCAGTCTGCCGCAGGTCACGACGACCCAGGCAGGCCTTGCGCTCCTGCTGCAGCCGACGCTGAGTTTCGTATGGGACGTGACGTTTTTTGCGCGGCCGATGTCGCTGACCGAGGTGGGCGGCGCGGCGATCGCGCTGTTCGCGATCTATCTCGGGTCGCGGGGACGTTCAGAGCAGTTGCAGGGCGCCCGGAAGTAGCTCGATATCAAAACGTCGTTGCGGGGACTGCAGTTCGCCGTCGAGATGCGCCACGACGGGCTCGTCGGCTTCGACGACGAGGCGGGTTACCGGTGTGTGCACGATCTCCGGTTCGCCAACGTGCCGGCCACGCATGAGCGCCGGTAACAGGGAGAGAATGCGCCTGCGAGACACGGGGGCAGCGAGCATGAGGTCGAACCAGCCGTCACCGGGGTCGGCCATTGGCGCGATATGAAACATGCCGCCGACCCAGGGGCCATTGGCGACGTTGGCGAGCGTCAGTGGGCCGTCCCAGATCACGTCATCCGCAACGAGGCGCATGCGCGGTGTCGCGATCCCTTCCGCCATGCCTTGCAGGATGCCGAGAAGGTAGACGAGGTCGCCGATCGGCACGCGATAGGAATGCGCGATTGCCGTCACCCTCGCGTCGAAGCCGATGCCTGCACCGTTCGCGAAGTAGCGATCGTTCATCCGCCCCACATCGATTGTTCGGCCACCCTGGCCCGCCGCGACTCGCTCCGCGACCAGGCGTACCGCACGCTCCCAGTCCAGCGGCACCCCGCAGGCTTTGGCGAAGTCGTTGCCGGTCCCGGACGGTATCAGCCCGAGCGCCGCATTCCGGCCTGCCCGCACGATGCCGTTTACGGCCTCGTGCACGCTGCCGTCGCCACCCATGACGACGATATGCTGTGAGCCCTGTTCGACCTGGTGTTCGACCCGTTGTTCGAGATCGCCGGGACCACAGCTGCGATGCACCTCGACCCGCAGGCCGCTCGAGCGCAGCATCTCCCGGATACGGGCCTCGCGCCTGCCGGCACGTCCCCTGCCGGCGGTCGGATTGAGGAACAGGTGCAACGGCTCGATCGACATCTGCCGATGCTACAATGCGCCGGTCTGCAGCCGCAAAGCGAAAGCCGATGCTGGAACTCGGCGTCAAATTCCTGATCAGCTACTTCATCGGCTCCCTGATGGGTGCGATGATCGTCGGCAAGCTGCGCGGCGGTGTCGACATACGGACGATGGGCAGCGGCAATGCCGGCGGCACCAATGCCCTGCGGACTCAGGGTGCGCTGTTCGCACTCGGCGTGGTCATCGTCGACATCGGCAAGGGCGTGATCGGCGCGGGCGTCGTGCCCGGTCTCGATATTCCGTTCGTGCCCGAGGATCCGGCCGTCTCGCGCACCTGGCTCACGCTCTGCTGTGCCGCTGCCGCCGTTTTCGGGCACGTCTGGCCCGTCTACCACCGGTTCCGTGGCGGCAAGGGCGGGGCGACGCTGGTCGGCACGCTGGCCGTGCTCGCGCCGCAACTCATCGTCGTCGTCCTGCTCGTGTTCGCGGCCGTGCTCGTCACGACGGGGTACGTCGGGTTGTCGACGATGAGCGCTGCGACAGCCCTGCCCGTCTGGGTCGCGGTCACTCGCCTCCCCGAAGACCAGCCGCTCTTCATCTACCTGACCGTCATGGCCGCGTGCGTGATCGCCTGGCACCGGTCGAATATCCAGCGCATGGTGGCGGGCAACGAGAACCGCAACGTCAAGGTCATGCTGTTCAAGCCGAAGGAACCGAACCGCCAAAATGACCAGTCTTGACGCGGATGCGATTCGCGACAGCCTGGGCGAATTCGCCGCGTCCCGGCTGGACCGATTCGAGGCGTTCGACGAGATCGGCTCGACGAACACCCACCTGATGCAGCAGCCGGCGCCGGCGCCCGGCTGCCTGCGGGTCGCAATCACGGACAACCAGGTCGCGGGCCGGGGGCGTCACGGGCGAACCTGGCAATCACCGCCCGGTTCCGGTCTCTGCCTCTCGCTCGGCTACGCGTTCGCTCGCCCGCCGGCGAACCTGCCCGCCCTGACGCTGGCGATCGGCCTCGGCGTCGTCGATGCACTCGATGAGGTCGGGGCACCCGGCATACAGCTAAAGTGGCCCAATGACCTGATCGCGAACGATGGCAAGCTCGGCGGCATCCTGACCGAATCGCAGTCGCCGCCGGGCGGGGACAGCACCCTGGTGGTTACCGGGATCGGCCTGAACATCGATCTCGACCGCACACTCGAAGTGGCGCCGGCGATCGAAGGAGCCCGTAAGATCGTGGACCTCGCCGGGTTTGCCGATTCGCTGGCGCCGCGCCATGAGATCGCGGCGCGCATGATCGACCGCGTGTGCGCGGCGTTTGCCGCTTACGAGGAGGCCGGTTTCGCGGCGTTTGCCGCACGCTGGTCGGAACGGGACTGGCTGCGCGGCCGGCAGTTGACGGTCGCTACACCGCAGAGCCGCGTTACGGGCATCGGAGCCGGCATTGCCGACGACGGGGCCCTGCTCGTGGATACGGGTTCCGGCACGCCGCACCGCATCACGTCCGGAACGGTCGTCGCCGCCGACGCCGGAGAGCCCGGGCCATGAGCGCGTTGCTGATGGATGTCGGAAACACACGCATCAAGTGGGGCGTGCTCGACGACGGCGAGATCCGGCGGACCGGCCACATTGCCCAGGCGCGTATCCGGGAGAGCGGGCTGCAGGTATTGACGACCCGCATTCCGACGAACGTCGACGAAGTCCTCGTCAGCAACGTCGCGGGCCCGACCTTCGCAACCCGGCTGTCCGGTGTCGTCGGCATGCACTGCGGCTGCGATGTTCGTTTCGCCCATTCGGAACGACGCGGGTGGGGCGTCACGAACGGCTACCGGCAACCGCGCCGGATGGGTGTGGATCGCTGGGTCGCAATGATCGGCGCCTGGTCCGAGGTCGAAGGGGCCTGCCTGATCGTCGATGCTGGCACGGCACTGACGATCGATGCGCTCGACGATACCGGGCAACACCTTGGCGGCCAGATCATCGCGGGCCTCGCGTTGATGGGCCGCGCTCTCGCAACGACCAGTGATATCCCCGACGTCAGGCCCGCGTCGGGTCGCGGCAAGACCGACCTCGGCATGTTCGCGACGTCGACGGCAGCAGCGGTTCGGGAGGGCGCGTCCAATGCCATCGTCGGCGCCGTGGACCGCGCGTTTCATACTTTGCAATCAGACGGTTACGCGCCGGCGATCGTCTTGACCGGCGGGGACTCGTCCCGCATTCTTCACTCGTTGTGCGAAACGCCCCTGCATCGTCCGCATCTCGTCCTGCAAGGTCTGGCCTGCATGCTGGATAATCCGCGATGAAGAACCTGCTCCTGCTGTTGATTCTTGCGAACATTCTCTACCTGCTGTGGGGCATGGTCCACGACAAGGAGCCGCAGCCCGGCGTGGCCATCGTGGCGGAAGACGAACTCGGTCCGGCGCTCGACGTTTTCGCAGACCGTGACAGCGAGACGATTGCGAGTGTCGGCGCCGTGCTCGGCTCGGGCGATCCGTCCGACCTCGAAGCGATCGTCGGGCGATCCTGCGTTACCATCGGGCCGTTCAGGGTCAGCGGCGATGCCGATACGGCGGTGCTCGAATACGCCAACCAGGGAATGAAAGCTGCGATCCGCACTGAGCAGGGACAGATCTTCGTCGGACACTGGGTCCAGATACGCAACGTGTCCGACGTCGCAACGGCCAACGAGATGCTCGACAAGCTGCAGGCCGGCGGGCTCTCGGACTCCTATCTCGTGAGCACGGAGGACGAGGGCCTCAAAATCTCGCTCGGATTGTTCGGCGATAAGGAGCGTGCGGAAAAAGTCGAACTGCAGGCGCGTTCGATGGACCTGCCGGCGGATATTACGCCGCGCATGCGCGAGGGTACCGTCTTTTTCGTCGACATTGGCCTGCCGCCGGGCAAGGGCGCCGGGGCCATCGTCGAGAAATACGGCGAGGACCGCGTCGCACTGCGGGATGCCGCCACCTGTCCGTGAGCGCGACTTGCGAGCGACGGCGTAAAAGCGAATAATGCGCGCCCTTCGGCCGGCTTAGCTCAGCTGGTAGAGCAGGGGTTTTGTAAACCTCAGGTCGGCGGTTCGATTCCGTCAGCCGGCACCACTTTCCGAGGGCCCCGCAAGGGGCCTTCGTGTGTTCAGAGTTCCCGCAATGCCTGCGCAACCGGCAACCGCGCGGCCCGGATAGCGGGGAACAGACCGCCGACGATACCGATGACCAGTGCGGCTTTGAGTCCCTGACCGAGCAGTTCCGGCGTCACCGCGAAGTTGAACACCACCTGGCTGAAACTCACGCCGTTCAGCGTCGATGCCTGAAATCCGTTGAACGCCAGGTAGGCGATCAGGCCGCCGAGGGCCCCGCCGACCAGCGCAAGCAGGACCGACTCGACCACGGTCGAGGTCAGTATTGCCGTCGGTCCGAATCCGAGTGCCCGCAGCGTCGCGATTTCCTTGCCGCGCACGGACACGGACGAATACATCGAGTTGAGGGCACCGAAGATCGCGCCCACGGCCATGAGGATCGTCAGCGGGTAGCCGATGTACTTGATGAATTGCACCAGGCCCTCGGACTGGGATGAGTAGTAGTCCCGTTCGGTCATCACGTCCGGTTCGATGCGGGGGTCTTCCTCGAGCGTCTGCCGCAGGATGTCGATGCTGTCGGGACTTTCGAGTTTGACCCGGATCGACTGGAAGGAGTTGCCGCGGCGATAGGCGTCCTGCAGGACACGCACGTCGGTCCACAGCTCCGATTCCGATACGCTGCCGCCTGCTTCGAAGGCACCCACGACCGCCCAGTCGACCTGGCCAAAGCGTATCGTGTCGCCCACGTCCAGCCCCACATACTCCGACTGGGCCGAGCGCCCGACGATAAGTTCGTTCTTGCCCGGCTCGAATTGGCGCCCTTCCACCATGCGCACATTGTCGCGCACGTCGAAGGCGCCCTCCTGCACGCCGCGGAAGGGTACATTGGCATCGACGTCACTGGAGCGCTTGCGGACGTCGGTCAGGACGTAGAGCTCGGCGGAGATGATCGGCCGGTCGCCGTCCTTGAGGACGCCGGGGGCGTTCGACACGATCAGTACCTGGTCGTTGCCGAAACCGCTGTTGAGCTCCGACGTCGCGCCGCTGCGCAGGATCACGGCCGTTCCCTCGGACCCCGCGGATACCATCGTCTTTTCGAGGCCGCTGGCCATGGAAAGCACCCCGGCGAAGACGAGGACGACGGCACCGACACCGACGACCGCTACACTCGAGGTCGCCAGCCGTTGCGGCAGGTTGCGGATATTGAGCAATGTGACGGCGATGATTTGCTTGATTGTCCTCATGGCTGCTCCCTAGGCACGCGCCAGCGCATCGACGATGGACAGGTGCATCGCCTTCAGGGCCGGAAAGATCCCGGCGACGACACCGGCGCCAATCATGATGCCGATTGCGGTAAGGATGGCTTTGCCGGACAGGAACATGCCCGGCAGCATGCTGCCGAACTGTTGTGCGGCACCCTGCACGATGAGCCAGCCGACGCCGAGACCGAGAAGTCCGCCGATGAGCATGATCACGATCGACTCGGTCAGCACGATGCCGAGGACCGACCCGTCGGAAAAGCCGAGTGTCTTGAGGACGGCCAGCTCGGAGATGCGCTCGCGTACCGACTGCGACATCGTGTTGCCCGAGACGAGCAGCAGCGTGAAGAATACGGCACCCAGGATCATCGTCACGATGAGTGCAATGTTGCCGAACTGCTTGGCGAACGACTGGGCAAAAGCTGCCTCGGTACTGGTCTCCGTCTGGTTCGGGGAGTTGGCAAACTGCGCGTCGATGGCGTTCGCGACCTCGACGGGATTCGCGCCCGGCTCGGTGCGAATTACGTACCAGCCTACCGTGCCCTTGCCGAACTGGCGGGCTTCCTCGAAGTACTCCTCCTGAAACAGCATGAACAGCGTGCTGCCGCGCGGGTCGTCGGTCTCGAAAATACCGCGGATGTTGAATTCCCAGGTGCGATTGCCGTCCATCATCGGCCAGATCGTCGACGTCAGCGGGATGCGGTCGCCGATACTGAAGCCGAAGCGTTCCGCTATCTCCCGGCCGATCACCGCGCCCTGGCGATCCCTGACCCACGCCTCGAGTTGCTCCTCGGGCATCTCCAGTTCCGGGTACATCGAGAAATAGCCGTACGGGTCGGTCGGAAACTGGCCGAAGGAGTTACGTGGCTCCTGGTAGAAGCCGCCGAACCAGCTGTTGGCCACCACGGCCTGCACACCGGGTGTCGCTGCGATGCGGTTCTTGTAGGCGACCGGGAGCGGGTTGATCAGAGAGATCTTGTCGATCACGACAAGCCGGTCTGCGTCGGCGACGTCGGCGCCGCTCGTGAACGCCGCACCAACCGCGGACAGCATCGCGAACAGCAGGAATGCGACGAATACGGACAGGATGGTCAGGATCGTCCGGATCTTCTTGCGCCAGACGTTCTTCCAGACGAAGCCGAAGTACTTCATGCGGTCTCTCGATGTTCCAGTGTGCCCTTGTCGCAGATCATGGTGCGGTTCGCGTAGGTCGCCGCCTGTGAATCATGTGTCACCATGACGATCGTCTTGTCGTGCTCGCGGTTGAGGGTCTGCAACAACCTGAGGATCTCGTCGGCCGTTTCGCGGTCGAGGTCACCTGTCGGTTCGTCGCAGAGCAGCAGCGACGGGTCGGATACGATGGCGCGAGCGATCGCGACGCGTTGCTCCTGGCCTCCCGAGAGTTCCCGCGGATAATGCTTCGCGCGGTCGCCGAGCCCCACGATATCGAGCGCGATTTGTGCGCGCCGCGCGCGCTCCTTGCCGCCGAAGTCCGTCAACAGCAGCGGCAGCTCCACGTTTTTCTGCGCCGTCAGTACCGGCAGCAGGTTATAGAACTGGAATATGAATCCGACATGGGTCGAACGCCACCTCGACAACTGATTGTTGGACATGCCCGAAATCTCGTCGTTGCCGACCACGACCGTCCCCTGCGTCGGCTTGTCGAGACCGCCGAGCAGATTGAGCAACGTGGTCTTGCCCGATCCTGACGGACCCATGATCGCAACGAAGTCGCCGCGCGGGATCTCGAGGTCGAGGTCGTGCAGCACCTCGACGACTTCCTTGCCCTTCCGGTAGGACTTGCTGACGCCGGTAATCGTCGCCAGTATTTCACTCATTACGTCTCCCCTATTCGGTCTTGACCGGTTGTCCCGCCGACAACGCTTCCTCGGCGGCCCGTACCACCGTATCACCTGGGGCCAGCCCGGATTGAACGAGCACCTGCGGCCGGTCGCGCGCACCGCTGAGCACGACGCTGCGGCGTTGCACGGTCCCGTCCCTGACGAGCCAGACAAAGTCACCCTCGTCGTCCGAACGCAACGCCGCGCCCGGGATCATCACGCCCTGTACCTCGCGCTGCGGGGCCGGCTGGGTATCGATACCGAGAAACGACACCTTGACGCCCATGTCGCGAAGGATGCGCTGATCTCGTTCGAGAAAACCGATGCGCACCCGGACCGTGGCTTTCTGGCGGTCGGCCGTCGGTACGATGGCGATGACCTCCGCCGGTATACGCCAGTCCGGGTAAGCGTCGAGGACAGCAGACACGCGCTGTCCGGGAACGACACGCTGAATATATGCTTCGTTGACGTCGACTTCGACTTCGAGCGAATCCGTATCGATGATCGTGCAAATGCCGGTGCGCGTGAAACCGCCACCCGCGGAAACCGGTGAGATCATTTCCCCCGGTTGTGCGTTCTTGCTGACGACCATGCCCGCGAACGGGGCGCGAATGGTCATGTTCGCAAGCGCATCCTCTGCCAGACGCACGTTGCTCTCGGCGACCCGGACGTTCTCGCGGCCGGTCTCGAGGCGCGCCGCCAGTTCGTCGAAGGACGCTTCGGCGTTGTCGAGCATTGACTGGCTCGTGAGGTTTCTGGCTGCCAGGTCGCGCAAGCGGTCGCGCTCCTTGCGCGCATTGCGCAGGCGGGCCTCGATTTCCGCGAGTACGGCACGGGCGGATTGTGCCTGTGCCTGTGCCACGGCCAGCTGGGCCTGCTGTGTCGCATCGTCGAGATTCGCGACGACCTGGCCCTCGTCGACACGCATGCCTTCTTCGACGAAGACGTCGAGAACCTTGCCCGTTACCTTGGACGATACCGTCGCCTGGCGACGTGCGACGACATAACCCGAGGCATCGAGGACGCTGTTGGCGGCCGCGCCCGACGGGGGGGTGCGCGCCACATCCGTTTCCACGAGTACGGCCCCGCCGGCGCGGCCGAGGAGCAACCAGCCGACGACGGCCGCGGC